>CBFGNE010000176.1:0-7049 GCA_965649995.1 uncultured Mucilaginibacter sp. | reverse complement strand
CGATTACGGGGCTGTTGAAGGCCTTACTAATGTTAACAATGAACTGGTGTTTTTTACGGCCGAAAACAACTCGCACTATAAAGTAAATTTATATAAGCTTAAACCTGCCGATAACACGCCTGTGATGCTGGGTGCGTTTAACGCAGTAACCTATGGCAGTAATGATATTGGCAATATCACAGCTATTGGAAGCAGATTTTTTTTCTCCATAAGAAGCAGCGACATTAATGGCAATGCTACCGACGCATTATGGGTGAGCGACGGCACAGCTGTGGGTACAGTACTGGTTACTTCAAAACCTTATAGCCAGTACCTCTCCGGGTCGTATGCATCTAACTTCATCGCTTACAAAAACAAGCTTTATTTCGCCGGAACCACCGACCATACTTTATGGACAAGCGACGGGACAGCGGCAGGCACTACGCGCGTTTCAACTATTCCCGAGAATTACCAGGTAAGGCCTGTTGTTTTTAATGAGAAGTTATACTTCAACGGTAACGACCAGTTGTGTTATTTTGATGGGGCCAAGGCAGCTGTGGAGATACAACAACCCATACAGCCATCGCAACTAATTGACGGCGGCAACCAGCTGTATTTCCAATACAGGAATTATACGGTGGAGACTACCCTTTGGAGCAATACGCCGGCCCCGCAGGTACAGGTAACCGTAAATTCCCAACCGCTAATAAAAGATTTCGCCTACCAATTCCGCACAAAAACAGATAGTACCGTAACGGCGTCTGTGTCGGTAAAAAATATTGGTAATAAAGAAATGGTATTTGCCGAAATAAGCGTCGCCGGCAACCCCTTCTATGTGAACGGCACACCTGAGCGCATATTATTGCCGGGGCAAACCGCCAGGTTTAACCTGCTTTATTCTCCTTTTAAGGCAGAGGAACTGGCGGGCAAACTCATCATCAAAACTAACGATAACAGCGGGCAAACCAATTTCACGGGTGACCTAAAGGGCACAGCAGTTGGCACGGCCACAAAAAATGCAAATGCGGTTACCGGCGGGCTTTATAAAACAATAACATTTACAGACAGCATCCCTAATTTTACATTAAGCCAAAACGTTATCGCCGAAACGGCAGCATTAAACACAAGCATAGGCAGTTTTGCACAGGCTGGTGCCACCACGCCCGAATTTAAACTTATTGCCGGTACCGGTGATGCAGACAACAACAGTTTTAAAATTGAGGCCGGCCAGCTGAAATTAGCTACCGCACTAAATTTCGACATTAAAAGCACCTATACCATCAGGGTAAAAGCAGGCAGCAAGCCTACCGACGCCGAAAAAATATTCGGGATACAGGTTACCGATACACAAACCGAACCCAACCCCACAGCCTGCGGGCTGGCTTATCAAAATTTAACCATATCGCTAAATGATGCGGTGTACAATGGCGCCCGTTTAGTTGCAGTCGGCGGGCAAGGCAAAATTTTAATCTCGGAAGATGACGGAAAAAACTGGCGTATAGTAAAAACCGGCATCACCGCCGATCTTACCCGTATACGCTTTACTGATAATAACACCGGTTATATTTTATCATCATACAATTTATTGTACAAAACCGAAAACGGGGGCGAAAGCTGGTTCCCGCTGGTAAGCCCTACAGTAAGCTATCCTTACCTTACAAACATTTATTTTGTTTCCGCTACCATAGGCTATGCCTTTGGCGATGGCGTTTACAAAACCAAAGACGGCGGCCGCAGCTGGCAAAAAACTTACAATGGCTATAATACACTAACCAATGGCTGGTTTACAGATGAAAACAACGGCTTTGTATGCGGCACCGCCGGAACATTGGTACATACAACCGATGGCGGCAAAACATGGGAAACCATTGCGGTAACTTCTGTTGGCAGCAGCACAGCGTTTGGTGCCGTTACTTTTGTAAACAGTACCACGGGATACCTTACCAGCAGTTCCGGCGACATACTTCAAACCAAAGACGGCGGAAAAACATGGCCACGTATAAGCACTGTTAGCAGCGATGGTTACGCTTCGCGATTGTATTTCACCAATGAACTCACCGGGTATTACTTAGCAGGCACTAATGCATCAAACCTGTTTAAAACAACTGATGGCGGACAAACCTGGGCACCCGAAACTGGCATACCGTATAACACCGGCATATTAGGGATGGCTATTAACAAAACTGCCAATAAACTTTGCCTGGTAGGCCACGGCACCGCGTTCGGCAACTCGGGCGAACAAGGAGGCCTTATCATGCTAAAAAACGGTACAGGCAATTGGGAGGAACGCTCCTTAACCGGTAACAGCAGCCTCTCTTCGGGTGCTCTTTTTGCATCTGGCACCGGGTATGTTTTTGGCGAGGTTAGCCGCAAAACTACCGATGGCGGCATCACTTGGAAAAATTTAAACATTGAGTATAGTTATTTATACCCAAGCGTAAAAGGCTATTTTATTAATGATACGCTGGGCTTTTATGCAGATTATTTCAACATTTACAAAACCACCAACGGAGCAGCCACCTGGAAAAAAGTAAGCACAGACAGTACATCAGGTGTACGTAATATCTATTTTGTAAACTCCAAAATTGGATACTACTCTAACTACTCCAAGGTATACCAAACAACCGATGGTGGTGATACCTGGAAAACAGTTTTGGATCCCGGTTACGTCTATTCTGTCAATTCCATGAGCTTCCCAAGCGATCAAACCGGTTACGTGGGCGGCATAGGGTCTGTACTGAATAAAACTACTGACGGCGGAAAAACCTGGAAAAAAATTGAAATAGGCGACGAAAAATTAATAATGACCTTCGGTTTTTTTGACGCCAATGTGGGTATGGGGGGTGGATCTAACGGTGCCCTTTACCGCACTACAGATGGCGGCGAAACCTGGAAACCGGTGTACACGGGGATGTTCGCCTACACCACGGCCTTTCAGTTTGTTAGCCCCACACATGGCTACTTACTCCACTCTAACGGCTCGGGTGGTATACAGCAAATTTATGAATCTACCGATGCCGGTATAACATGGCTAAAGATATATGAAACCTGGATCAGCACTACCGGCCTGAGCTACAACGACGGCCATCTGTTAATTACAGGTGATAATGGTTTAATGGTACAAAACAACGCCCCCCCGCTGCCCCCTGTAAATGCCGGCTATATTACAGGCGATACCGTTACAGCCGCAGGCGGCAAGTTTATTTATTCGGTTGCACCGGTTTACAATGCAAAATTTAAATGGCTGGTTACCGGCGCGCAAAATGTAGAATACCAAAACGACAAAATAACTGTAGCCTGGAAAAACGATGGACCACACACCTTGCAGGTAATACCAAATAACGATTGCGCCAATGGCCAGGCCAGAACGCTTAACATATCTGTGGAAGATATGCCCGACCCTGTCTTAACCGGTCCGGACACAGCGCTGAGCAAATCGGTTAACATAGCATATACTGCCACTGTTCATGATGGCAATTCATACAGCTTTGCGGCAGCTAACAATACCGCTATTGTAACCGATGCTAACAAAGCGCTTGTTAACTGGGACAGGCCCGGCACAGGTATAGTTACAGTAGTTGAATCGAACCCCAAGCTTAATCTCAAAAAATCAGCATCGGTAAACGTTACCATTAAAGGATTTAAACTGCCCGAGAATAACTTTAGCATTTTGGTAAATAGTGTAACCTGCAAGGGCAGTAATAATGGGTACATTACTGTAAAAGCGGTGCAGCCGCTAAGTTATAAAGCCACAGTGGTAGGTCCCGGTGGCGCAAAAGACTATGCTTTTACTGATAGCCTCCGCATTCGCGATCTGTCGCCCGGCGTTTATAATGTTTGCCTAAGCGTAACTACCAACACTGAGTACAAGCGCTGCTACGATGCCAATATTACCGAGCCTAAGGATATTACGCTTTATACGGTAGTTAATCCAACCACCAAAATAGTAACCTTAAACTTATCCGGCGCCGATAATTATAGTATCGACTTTAATGATAAACACTACCAAACCAATGGCACCCAGATAGATTTGCCTTTAAACGCCGGAACCAACAGGCTTAAAGTTTATAGCGATAAGCCTTGCCAGGGTATAATAGAAAAAGTAGTAAATCTAAATAAGGTTACCATCTACCCTAACCCGTTTACCGATAGGGTAAGTATAGACCTGGGCGGAAGCGAAGAGGCAAATGTAACCATCGAAGTAACAAATGCATTCGGGTTGCGGGTTTACAGCAAAAAGCAAGTAAATAATGGCGAGCCTATAGAAGTTAATACCGCCGGTTTTAATAAAGGTGTTTACATACTAAAACTAACCCTTGGCCAAACTAACGCTGTATTTAAAATTATAAAATAATGAAGCACCTAATTTATACTGCAACTATATTTTGCATACTGCTTGCCGGTTGCGGCAAGGGCAAAAAGGGCGACGACCCTGCGCCACCGGAAGCCAAGCCCCCTGTAGCTGCCGAACTGGTGTTTCCGGCTCAAAATTCTACTTGTATTTCCGGCGACATCATTTCAGCATCCCAAAGTACGGTTACGCTAAAATGGAAAGCTGCACTTAACGCCGATAGCTATGCCGTTATTATTAAAAACCTGTTAACCGGCGATACACAAACCTTATCATCAACCTCGGCACAATTGAATGCTACATTGCAGCGTAATACGCCGTTTTCTTGGTCCGTAAGGTCGAAATCAAATACCCTTGCGGCTACCGCTGATAGCGAAACATGGAAATTTTACAATGCCGGCGATGGCATTAGTGCGTACGCGCCATTCCCTGCCGACAAAATGTTACCCGCTACAGGCACGTCCGTATCTGTAATAGCCAATAAATTAGGCCTCAGCTGGCAGGGCAGCGATACCGATAATGATATCACCAGTTATGATGTTTATTTTGGCACCACCGAAACACCGGGCCTTTTTAAACCAAACCTTGCTGTAGCTGCTGTAAGTGACGTGATTGTATCTGTGAACACCCGGTATTACTGGAAAGTGGTTACGCATGATAGTAGAGGCAACACCTCTACATCAGAAGTGGCCGATTTTACTGTAAAGTAGATTTACATCCTACTTATTAAACCTCGTCATAGTCAACTCCGTACCAATGGTGCAAAAGCTTTTCACCATTTCGATAGAGCGGTCTATCAGCGCGGGGAGTTCTGGAATTTCATCTTTATCAAAACCGCTCAATACGTAATCAACCTGACGGCCTTTGGGGTAATTATCGCCAACGCCAAAACGCAGGCGGGCGTATTCGTTATTACCAAGGGTGGCTTCGATATGCTTTAGCCCGTTATGCCCTGCGGCGCTGCCTTTTGGTTTAAGGCGTAGCGTACCCAAAGGCAGGGCGATATCATCAACTATCACCAATACATTCTCCACGGGTATCTTCAGCTCTTTCATCCAATGATTAAGGGCCTTGCCGCTCAGGTTCATGTAAGTGGTTGGTTTTATGAGGTGCAGCATGCGGCCTTTGTAAGGCACTTCGGCGTAATAAGCGTGGCGCATACTGTAAAACTTCTCTTTCTCCTGTTTCACCAATTCATCCAGCACCATAAAGCCGATGTTATGCCTGGTATCGGCATATTCCGGCCCAATGTTTCCGAGTCCAACTATTAAGTATTTCATTTAGTGAGTTGTAAATGGTGAGTAGTGAGTGGTAAAGTTCATAAATTTTTAACAAAAATAGCGATGGGTTTAAAACCCATCGCTATAGTCTGTGTAATCATAAAATCGGTGAAATCACGCTTAATCGGTGAAATCCCTAAGAAATTATTTTTTACCTGAAGCAGCTTCTTGTTCTGCCTGGCGCAATGCACGTGAAGTAGTTACCGATACAATGGTATCTTCCTGTGCGTTGGTGATGGTTAAGTTTGGCAAAGATATTTCGCTAACTTTTACCGATTTACCAACTTCTAATGCGCTGATGCTTACTTCGATGTTATCTAAGTGGTCTTTAGGCAAAGCTTTAACACGCAGTTTGCGCAGTTTCTGCACCAATTTACCACCCACTTTTACACCCGGAGAAGTACCTGTTAATTTTACAGGGATCTCGATAGTAACCGGTTTTTTCTCGTCTAACAACAAGAAATCGATGTGGATAAGTTGTTCCGTTAATGGGTGGAACTGCATGTCTTTGATAATTGCTTGTGACGTAACACCAGCAACAGTAATGTCGATGAAATGAACAACCGGAGTGTAAACAACGTTCCTCAAATCAGCTGCGGACACAGAAAAGTGGGTTTGGGTTGGCCCACCGTAAAGTACTGCCGGTACCAATCCCTGGTAGCGTAGTTCTTTAGCGTCACGTTTCCCTACGTTCTCCCTTGGAGAACCGCTAATAGCAAATGATTTCATTTATTTTATTTTATTTATTTGTTAAGCCTCACCCCAAGTCCTCTCTAAAACGAGAGGGGCTTTGATAAGGATATTTTAAATCAATCCATAAGCCTTTTTCAAGTCCTCCCTTCCGGGGAGGATTTAGGAGGGGCTCCCCTTAATCTACCTTAAACAACTGGCTTATCGAGCCATGTTCATTCACGTTGCTTATTGCTTTTGCAAACAAATCGGCAGTGGTAAGCACCCTTATTTTAGGGCTGCTGTGTTTTAGCGGTATGGTATCGGTCACGATCAGCTCAGTTAATGCCGAGGCCTCGATAGTTTCGTATGCCTTGCCCGATAATACCGGGTGGGTACAAACCGCGCGTACACTGCGTGCGCCGCGTTCCATAATTAAGCCGGCTGCTTTTGCAAGCGTACCTGCTGTATCGCAAATATCATCTATCAGTACAATGTCCTGGTCGGTTACATCACCAATAATGGTCATGCTCTCAATTTCGTTGGCGCGTTTACGGCGTTTGTCGCAAATTACCACCTCGGCATTAAAAAATTTAGCAAAGCTGCGTGCCCTGTAACTGCCACCCATATCCGGCGAGGCAATAGTTAGGTTACCTAAGCCAAGGCTTTTAATGTAAGGTACAAATATGATCGAAGCATCCAGGTGGTCTACAGGTACATCAAAAAATGCCTGTATCTGCGCGGCGTGCAAATCCATCGTCATAATACGG
>CBFGNE010000175.1:0-7056 GCA_965649995.1 uncultured Mucilaginibacter sp. | reverse complement strand
AAACAAAGACCTCGGCTACAGCCGCGAGCAGGTGCTGATAGTAAATAATACAGATGTGCTGGATAAACAAGCCAAAGTATTTAAAGAAGAAATAAAACGCTTCCCCGGGGTTAAAAATGCAACGCTTACGGGCTATATCCCAACAGGCGGCTGGCGAAATAATACATCAATGTTTGAGAGCCCAACATTAGATACCAAGCATGCAGTTTCCATCGGCGTTTGGGATGTTGATGAGGACTATATCAATACCATGGGCATGAAAATAAAATATGGCCGCGATTTTTCTAAAGAAATGAAATTAGATTCATCGGCCGTGATCATAAACGAAGCCGCAGTAAAAATATTAGGCTATAAAGATGCCCTGAACAGGGAACTATATATGCCTACGGATAACATGGCCAAAAACCTTAAAAAGCTGCACATAATAGGCGTTATTAAAGATTTCAATTTTAGTTCGCTGCGCGAAAATATTTCGCCTCTTGCATTTTTATATGGCCAAAATTCAGGTGCATTAAGCGTGCGTATAAACCCAGCTAATGCTACTGCGGTGCTGGCGCAGGTTAAAGAAAAATGGCATTCCTTAGCGCCAAACCAGCAGTTCGACTACTCGTTCATGGATGATGATTTCGACAACGCCTACCGTACAGAGCAACGCATCGGCGGAATATTTATCGCATTTACATCTATGGCAATCATCATAGCTTGCCTGGGTTTGTTCGGGCTTGCAGCATACGCTGCCGAACAACGAACTAAGGAGATAGGCATCCGTAAGGTATTGGGTGCCAATGTGGGCATCATCGTTGGCATGCTATCAAAAGATTTTATAAAACTCGTATTTATAGCTATAGTAATCGCTTCGCCGTTTGCTTGGTACTTTATGCACCTGTGGTTACAGGGTTTCGCCTACCAGGATGGCATTAAATGGTGGATTGTTGCCGTAGCCGGCGGTGGGGCAGTTGTAATAGCGTTTATCACCATCAGTTTCCAATCCATAAAAGCCGCGCTGGCAAACCCGGTTACGAGTTTGAAGAATGAATAGCAGAGGATAGATAATTAGAGATTAGAGGTTAGTTTGTGTTAAACTAACCTCTATTTGTTTAAGAAGAAACAAACAGGGTGGACATAAACGCTAATCTCTGGCCTCTAATCGGACTGTATCATAACCGTACAATAGCTGTTACGCTTGCGTACAGTAAGTGTGTTAGTTTTGATTTTAACTATTTGATTATCATGAATATATAAGTTTGGTATCACTTTTAGCTTAATGGCAGTATATGATTAAGAATTACCTAAAGATCGCTTTTCGCAATTTGTTTAAAAACAAGCTGTACAGCCTTATTAATATAGGGGGGCTTGGCGTAGGAATGGGTGTCAGCTTTATGCTGCTGCTGTACGTTTATAATGAATTTACATTTGATAAATTTTATCCTAACGATGACCGCCTTTATTCTGTTTTGCGTAACCAGGCCGCCGATGGCGAGATCCAAACCAGTGGCGCCACATCGTTGCCGGTTGCAGCTGCCCTGCTAAAAGATTTTCCGGAAGTTGAAAAGGCAGCACATACCAACTGGCCAAACGACCGCCTGTTTAAATATAAAGGCAAAACGCTCAACCTGCTGATGCTTTCCGGAGACCCGGCCATCCTGGATATTTTTAGCTATGAGTTTTTACAAGGCAGCAAAAAAACAGCCTTTGCCGAACTTTCATCGGTAGTACTCACCCAAAGCGGCGCTAAAACGCTATTTGGCGATGAAGACCCCATGGGTAAGTTTGTTAAAATAGATAACACCCGCAGTGCAAAAGTTACCGGTATTATAAAAGATGCCCCGGCAAATTCATCGCGCAAGTTCCAGGCGCTGGGTTCGTGGGCCATGCAGGAGGCAGACATGCCATGGCTCAAAACTTCGGGCTGGGGCAATCATTCCTTCCGTACCTATGTGTTATTAAAGCCCGGTACAGATGTGGCCAGGCTTAATAAAAAACTTGCCGGGCTCTTTCAAAAATACATTCCGGAGGACAAGGAGAACAAGTTTACGCTTTTCCAATATTCGCGCACGCACCTTTACAGCGATTTTAAAAACGGCATAAGCGTTGGCGGGCAGATAAAGTACGTCAGGCTGTTTCTGATACTGGCAATCGGCATCCTGCTGATAGCCTGCATCAATTTTATGAACCTTTCTACAGCGCGCTCAGAAAACCGTGCCCGTGAGGTTGGTGTACGCAAGGTGGTAGGGGCAAGCCGGTTTTCGCTTGTATGGCAGTTTATGGGCGAATCGTTATTAATGTCGCTCATATCCTTTGTGCTGGCCCTGCTTATCATCCATGCATCCTTAGATTACTTTAACGGGATGACACATAAGAACCTGACTATACCATATGGGCTCTCTTATTTTTGGATAGCGGGTTTAGGTGTAACGCTTATAACCGGCGTTATTGCCGGCAGTTACCCGGCGCTATTCTTGTCCTCTTTTAGGCCCGTTAAGGTTTTAAAGGGCATTAATAACGCCGGCAGGGCTACCCTTAGGCCAAGGCAGGTATTGGTTACGCTGCAATTTGTTTTTGCAACAGGACTTATCCTCTCTACCATGCTGATATACAAACAACTCAACTATATTAAAAACCTGCCAACGGGCTACAGCAAAGATGGATTGGTAGAGTTATCCCTGGTTGGTAAAATATACGACCAGTTTGAGAGTTTCCGCCGCGATGCAATGGCAACCGGCGCCGTTACCGAAGCCGCCAGTACATCGGGCACTATCACCAACGATGGCAGCTCTTCCTGGGGTATCAAATGGCCGGGGCAGTTACCGGGAGAGGATAAGCTCCCTATCAGCCAGATGGTTACTACCTATCATTTCACCCAAACATTTGGCATTAAAATACTGGAGGGCCGCGATTTTGATATTAGCCGCCCATCAGATTCAACCGCTATTATGCTCAACGAATCGGCAGTGAAACTGATGCGCCTGAAAAACCCTATTGGCACCATTGTAAACTGGCAAAGTACCAACCGCACAGTTGTTGGCGTGGTTAAAGATTTTATATGGGGCAAAGCATACGAGCCTATCAAACCGGTTATTATCGGCTTTGAAAAAGGCTGGGCAGGTACCGCCACCTTAAAGCTCAATAAAAATATGGCTGTATCAACGGCACTTGCAAAGCTGGAAACCGTTTACAAGAAATACAATGCCGAGTATCCTTTCGATTATAAGTTTGTTGACGAATTGTACGATGAGAAATTTGCTACCGAGCAGTTGTTAGGCAACCTTACTAATTCATTCACCGTGCTGGCGATCGTGATATCCTGCCTTGGCTTGTTCGGCCTTTCATCCTTCTCTGCCGAGCAGCGCCGTAAAGAGATCGGTATCCGCAAGGTGTTAGGCGCATCCACCCGTAACCTTTGGTACAATCTATCAAAAGAGTTCATTTTGCTGGTAAGCATTGGCTTTGTTATCGGCGCAGCGTTTAGCATATATTTTATGAGCCAATGGCTACAGAGCTATACCTACCGCACCGGCATAAGCCTTTGGGTTTTCGCCGCTACGATAATCATCAGCCTGGCAGTGACGCTTATAACGGTAAGCTGGCAGGCCATTAAAGCCGCTGTAACAAATCCGGTAAAAAACTTGAGGAGCGAGTGAGTTTAATTTCGGACTTCGGATTTATAAAAAGGGACCAGTGCAATCGGTGTAATCAGTTTTAATAATCGGTGTAATCATAAATAATCGGTGTAATCATGTTAAAAAACTATTTCAAAATTGCCCTTCGCGGCTTCCGCAGGCACAAGCTGTTCACCTTCATCAACATTGTTGGGCTATCTATAGGTATCAGTGCTGCGCTGGTGATATACCTGATAGTGCACTTTGATTTTACGTTCGACAAGTTCCATGAGGATAGCGACAGGATATACCGGGTTACAACCGATTATTCTTTTGCCGGCGAAGTTGGGCATAATGGCGGCGTAACTATGGCCCTGGCACCGGCGCTTAATACCGAGGCCACCGGCATAGCGCAGGTAGCACCTTTTTATATTTATTGGGAAGTAAATGTATTGGTGCCAAACGGTTCTAAGGCCGATGTTAAGCTAAGGAAGCAGGGCGGTGTTATTTTTGCCGAAGAGCACTACTTTAACCTTTTTGAGCACCACTGGATAGCCGGAAATAAAAAAACTGCTTTAAAAGACCCCAACACGCTTGTGCTTACCACAAAACAGGCCAAAATTTACTTCCCAAAGCTGGAGTATGCCGATATGCTGGGCAAGCAGGTTATCTACGACGATTCGCTTAAAACAACGGTTACAGGTATTATTGAGCCCTTTAAGGAGAATTCCGATTTCACCGCTCATGATTATATATCCTTTATCACTGGCACAACCGATCATTTTATAAAAGGCAATTTCGAAACGGCCGAATGGGGAAACACCAATTCGGCCTCGCAGGTATTCATCAAACTATCACCAGCTGCATCGCCCGCCAAATTAGAAAAGCTGTTGAACGCAATGCTGAACAAGCACAACCCGCCCACGCCCGAAAACAAAGGTAATACCCAGGGCCTGCACCTCCAGCCCCTCGCCGATCTGCACTTCGATCAGGTGTATGGAGGTTTGGATGGAGCGCGTACCGCCAGCAAAAGCACTTTATACGGGCTGCTGGTTATCGCTGCTTTCCTGTTGATATTGGGTTGTATCAATTTTATCAACCTTACCACTGCACAAGCATCGCAACGCGCAAAAGAGATAGGTATCCGCAAAACTATGGGCAGCAGGCGCAGCCAACTAATTATGCAGTTTTTGAGCGAAACATTCCTGATAACCCTTTTTGCGGTTATTATTTCTGTTGCCATTGCACCCGTTATACTTAAACTCTTTGCCGATTTTGTGCCCGAAGGTATCTCCGTAAACATACTGGCCCAGCCCAACCTCGTAGTGTTTTTAATATTGCTTACTTTATTGGTGAGCGGATTATCGGGCTTTTACCCGGCGTTGGTACTATCGGGTTATAAACCGGTTGCGGTGTTAAAAAACCAGTCGGTAAGCAACAGCAGCAAAACGCGTAATGCCTGGCTGCGTAAATCGTTAACGGTTACGCAGTTTGTTATAGCACAGTTCTTCATCATGGCAACGGTACTGGTAAGCAAACAGATCTACTACGCTTTGCATAAAGACCTTGGCTTTAAAAAGGATGCGATAGTAAATATCAGCACGCCATTTAAAGAAATGAACACCGATAAGCAGCAGGTGTTTATGAATAAGATCCGTGCCGTGTCGCAGATTGAATTGCTTAGCGTAGGAGGGGCGGCGCCCTCATCCGGCAATACAAACTCTACTACGGTTACTTATAAGGATGGCAAAAAAGAAATAAAAACCGACCTGCAACAAAAGTTTGCCGACGAGAATTACCTGAAAGTTTACCAAATAAAGCTATTGGCAGGGCGTAACCTGCGGCCTGCCGACACAACGGGCGCAGGGAATATCATCATCAATAACACCTATGCTAAAGTTTTAGGGTTCCGTAACCCAAATGATGCCATTGGCAAACAGCTAAATTATAACGACAAGCAGAAAACCATTATAGGCGTAGCTGCCGATTTTTACCAAAAATCGCTGCATTCACCTATAAAACCACTTGCTATCCTGCAGCCCGGCAACAGAAAATGGAATAACCGCACTTTCCATATTGCCTTAAAGCCGCAAACAGCGGGCGGCGATGAATGGAAAACGGCTATAGCAAGCCTGGGGAAAATATGGAAAGAAGTTTACCCGGAAGATGATTTTGAGTATAGCTTTTTTGACGAGAGCATTGCCAAATTTTACACCGCCGAGCAGCATACCTCACAACTGCTTACCTGGGCAACTGGCCTATCCATATTTATTAGTTGCCTTGGCTTGTTAGGCTTAGCCATATATACCACCGGGCAACGCACCAAAGAAATAGGCGTGCGCAAGGTATTGGGCGCTTCTGTCGCGCAAATTGTAACCCTGCTTTCTACCGAGTTGATTTGGCTTATTGTACTGGCCTTTGTTATGGTAACCCCACTGGCCTATTATGCCATGCATAAATGGATGGAAGACTTTGCCGACCGCACTACCATTAGCTGGTGGATATTTGCTTTAAGCGGGGGCGGGATGCTTACTGCTGCCTTATTTACGCTAAGCTTCCAAACCGTGAAAGCTGCGATTGCCAACCCGGTAAGGAGTTTGAGGAGCGAGTAGACGTTGATTTCGGATTTATTGTAGGAGTCATCGGCGCAATCAAAGTAATCGGAGTAATCAGTGCCAACCAATTCGTTAACTAATGTTAAAAGCTTAGGAATTCACTTCCGTAGTGCTGATATTGTAGCTGATTACAAAAGCCTATGATAAAGAACTACTTAAAGATAGCCTGGCGCAGTATTGCCAATAATAAAACATCTTCTGTCATTAATATTGGCGGGCTTGCTGTTGGTATGGCCGTGAGTTTTATGCTGTTGCTGTATGTTTACAACGAATATAGTTTTGATAAATTCCACGCCAACAGCGATCGCCTGTACCAGGTGTTTAAAAATCAGCCCTCCAATGGCGAAATAAGAACAAAAACCTTCACGCAGCAATTGCTTGCGGGCGTTTTAAAGAAGGATTTTCCCGAAGTAGAGAATGTGGCGCGCATCAACGAATCTAAAGATGCGCTTATCACCTTTAACGACAAAGGATTAAAGGTAAACACCATTGCCGCCGATCCGGCTTTGCTGGATTTGTTTACTTTTCAATTTGTGTGGGGCAATAAACTAACTGCCCTTACCGACCCAAAGGGCATTATCCTGTCAGAATCTACCGCGTTGGCAATCTTTGGTAACCGCAACCCGGTAGGCGAGATGGTACAATACGAAAACCAGTTCGCGATGAAGGTAAGCGCCGTTATCAAAGATAACCCGCAAAACTCCAGTTTTACCTTTAAGACAATTATCCCCTGGAATGCGTTTTTGAGCCAAAACCCCTGGTTAAAGGGGGAGGGCTGGGATAATTACGCCTACTTTACTTATGTGCGGTTAAAACCAGGCATCTCATTAGATGCTGTAAAT
>CBFGNE010000174.1:0-7077 GCA_965649995.1 uncultured Mucilaginibacter sp. | reverse complement strand
CCGCCGCGCAGAAAACTGAAATTGGTTGTTACCTGTAATTCTGTGTAGCTCATAGCACTCCTCCATCAAGCAAAAAAACCGTGTATAAACCATTGCCCCGTTTCATTATCCGAATAATGCCCCGAACGGAACACCCAGTAACGCCGACCCTGCTGATCTTCCACATAATAATAATCGCGGTGTTCGCCGCTCTCCAGCCACCATTCGCGGTCTATCCGTTCGGGCCCGTCAGCTTTTCTTATATGGTGTACCTTGCCTTTATAAATGAACACAATAGGCGGGTAATCGGGTATCATCGAGGTTACCTCGATACGCTCGGGACGGGGTAGCAATAGTGATGGGCGCGGCCTATCGTTACGCCAGGCGGTTATGCGTTTTTCCCGAAGGGCAAGGGCCGGTTTTATCGAGCGTTCGGGCCAGTGGCGCTCTTGCGGGAGGTAGCGGCGTATATTGCCTGCGCCTACTTTGTTGGCCAGCCTATCGAGTAATTCGGTTAAGCCTTTATCCTCCAGCCCGCAACCTTCAGATTGCCAAAGTATCTCCTGCCCGGGCGATACATCTTCTACTTTTGGTGCATCAAGGGTAAACAGTTCTATCCCTAAAGCAGGCTCAATCGAAGCTATCTTCAATTCAAACAGCTTAAATAAATGCCCTGTATGGTGCGAGGCGGTATTGGTACCGATACTGGCTTCCACCATCTGCCCATCTATCCGGTAGCATTTTAAAACAGCGGTACGCAGCCCTTTCCCTTCGCCCTGCAGGCGGCGGCAAATGTTTTCTAACAGGGTTTTTATAGCTATTTCTATCCCCGTTGCCGTGCGGATAGGCTCCAGAGAAGGCAGGCGCTCCTGATAGGGTTCTACCGGGTGCAAAAGCTGCAAGGGTTCGTCCTCGGTACCCAAAGCATGGCTCATCCGCCGTAATAAATCTTTTCCGAAACGCCGGCGTAATACCGAGCCCTCCATCCCCATAAAATGCCTGATTGTACAAAAGCCAAGTTTTTGTAAACGCTCTAAAATAAGCGGCTCTAAGCGTAATGCGGCGGGGTGAAGGGGTAGCAGTGCATCTGCTTGCCCACCGTGCTCAATTATCGGTTTTGCCTTTGCAAAACGAGCAACCGCCCAGGCTGTGCCAATGGTATCTGCCATTGCACCGCGGGCATCGTAACCTTTGCTTCTTAATACTTTAATTAGAGTACCCAGGTAGGCACGTTCGCCACCCCAAAGGTGCGTACAGCCCGATACATCAAGCAGTAGGCCATCCGGTAAATCGATGGCGATAAACGGCGTATAGCGGATACACCATTCGCCAAGGCCCTTTAATAGTTTTGCTGCCTGCCCCGGGATATCATCTACCACCTCTAATGAGGGTACAATTGCTTTGGCATCGGCAGCTGCCATTCCTGTTGTTATGCCATGTTTTTCGGCTAATGCATTAGCAGCGCTTATGGTATTGCGCCCGCGTACCGGTGCCGCAAAAACAAAAGGCAGCTCTTTCAGTTCGGGCCGGCGAAGGGTTAGCCAGTCCGTAAGCAAATGCCTAAACCATATCGAAACAAAACGTTTTTGCATTATTAACCTGCCTTTCGCTGCAATAAGCCGTGCTCTATTAATTTGTGTATCTCCTGCGTTATCATTTCATCATCAATTAATCCCGGCTTCATAGCTTTTTCTTCTATCGGAATAAAGCGCCCGTCTATCCATTCCAGTTGCCAGCTGCCGGGGTTGCCGTTGCGTACCTTAAGGAGGTCTACCTGCCAGCGCGGAAAGCCTACGCCGGGCAATTCATCCTCTAACTGGCTTGGCAGGTGCGTTATTTGCCAGCGGGCAGCACAGGTGGTTGCGCCCGGTTTGGTGTGGCTGCTACGTAATATAAAGCCGGTTACCTTGCTGTTTTCTACAGCCAATTGCAAACGACGCGACTGGGCGAAGTTCAGATCCTTCAACTCGCCTATTACCGCTGCCAGCCCCTCGCATTTTAGTGCTTCCTCTATTGCCCACAGCGCATCTTTTTCGCTGTTCAAGTCTACAAATATTACCCGGTCTGCTTCTACATTAAAGGCCGTTAAAGATGGCGGGAATAGTTTCCTGGTGGTACCTATCCATAAGCAAGCACCGCCCTGCTGCATTAGCGTACTCAGCAATCCCCCTAAAAAACCACCTGTTGCGGCTGTATGTTCTGGTGTAGGGCAAAGCAGTTCATGTATAGCCGCTGTAGGGAATATCCCGTTAGGAAAAGCAGCCTCTGCAGGCCCCAGGCCCATTATGCCACCATTACCTACCCCGGGCGGTTTAAAACCTTCCCAATGCAGAATATCCTTGCGGAGCTTATTGATGATATCTTTTTTGGTAGGGGACATTGCTTTGATATAGGGGGTAAATTTATGCTAATTTTTTTAGTATTTTATATAAATAATTACAAAATAATTTCCACATTTGTTTTATCATGATGAAGAATATGGAGTTTACCAGGGAGGTGAAGGCTTGGGTAAAGCGTAAAACCGGTCCGGATGAGATTGTGCGCATAGTACCCGATATGGAGCGTAAGGGCGCCGTGCAGAGTTATGAACTATATACCGCTTTTGACGAACGGCCCGATTACCTGGGCCGCATATTGTTTGATGCCCAGGGCTATTGGATATATGATGGTGAGATACTTGCCATACCCGAGCAAGAGCAGGTGGCCAGGTTTATTGTTAATTATGTAGAAACGCTATAACACAACTACATATGAAATTTATTGTTTAAATAACACGTATAAACAGCATAATTTTATTTTTGTAGGTTGATTTTTAGCGCCGATTTTTAAGCAGGCTAAAGCCTAATTCTGGAGGGAATCAGGGTTGGGGATGATGTTGATAAATGCCTGGAAATTAGCGTAGTACTTTTGCATATTGAGCTGGTAATAATAAGCCCCGCGTTTAGATCCTAATTTATCTTTATCGTTTAGTTTGATGAGCAAGCCGGTAGCTAATACGCGTTTGCTGAAGTTCCGTTTATCAATACTGGTGTTAAAAACGCTTTCGTAAAGGTTTTGCAGCTGGGGTAAAGTAAATCGGGAGGGCAGTAATTCAAACAATATAGGGTGCAGCGCAGCCTTGTAACGGATGCTTTTTTTAGCCATTTCTACCATGTCCTGGTGATCGAAAATGAGCTTGGGGATGCGTTTTAGGGGCACCCATTCGGCATGAAAATCGGTACTTATTTGCTTCTCGTACTTGTGTATGTCTATCAGCGCGAAGTAGCTTACCGATATGGTACGTTCTATTGGGTCGCGGTTTGTTTCTCCGAATGAGTACATTTGCTCGAGGTAAACACCCTCTAAACCAGTTAGTTGCTTTAAAATCCGGTTAGCTGCCTGGTCAAGGCTTTCACTGGCCTGTGCAAAGCCACCCATCAGGCTCCACTTGTCTTTTTCTGGGTTAAAGCTCCTTTTAATGAGGAGCAGCTTCAGTGTTTCGCCATCGAAACCAAAAACAATACAATCTACCGCTACTAAAAACCTGGTCTGCTTAGAATATTTGGTCATTGAATGAGGTAAATTATCGTTGTTTTTGGGCAAATATAGTTTATGCCGTTTGATAAAAAACACTGTATACAAAAAAATGATGTTTTAACCTTTAAAACCGTTTATAAGGGTTAACAATAGGGCGTAATAATTTACAATATTTTAAGTGTTTATTTCACAATTAATTTATCTTTGGTTCTGAAAAATTACAAAAAACCAAGATAAACGCCCGAAAAAACCTTTAAAAATCTTCAAAAATCTGTGTTTTTCCGGCCTAAATATTTGTTATTAGGCCAAAAAAAAGCCGGTGTTTTTAGTTAGGTTTTTTGAGGTACTAATAATGGGCAAAACCTCTTTTTTCAAAGGGGCAAAAAATGGGTTGAGTAATGGCCCGGCAAAAATAAACCAAAATGATAAAACAAGTATTTTTTACAATGTGTGCTGTTGCCGGCTTAGCAACGGTCCGGGCGCAAACGCCAACAGTTTTTACCATAGAGGCTGATAAGGTGAAGGCGCATATCGAGTCAACAATGTATGGTATCTTCTTTGAGGATATTAACCTGGCAGCAGATGGGGGTGTATATGCCGAACTGGTGAAGAACCGCTCTTTTGAGTTTAACAGCCACTTGGCCGGCTGGGCAGAGCAGCATAAAGGAGGCGGCAAAGGCAGCATAGAAGTTATAGACCGTACAGCCCAGCGGCCCGATAACGCCCATACTATTAAAGTAAACTTAGAAAGCAACACGGGCTCTTTCGGTTTGGCCAACGAAGGGTTCCGTGGCATGGGTATCAAAAAAGGGGAGGTGTACAGTTTTACTGTTACCGCCCGCAAACCCGCCGGCAGCCTTGTTAAATTATTGGTGGAACTGCATAACGCCAAAGGCGCGGTTATAGGCACAGGCACGCTAAGCCCAACATCAACCGGCTGGAAAAAATACAGTGTGAAATTTACCGCCACCGCTACCGAAAATAAAGCCTCGCTATATGTTTGGCTGAAGGGTAGAGGCACAATAGAAATGGACATGGTTTCCCTGTTTCCGCAGCATACCTGGAAAAACCGCCCCGCCGGCCTACGTGCCGACCTGGTGCAGAAACTGGCAGATATGAAACCTGGTTTCCTGCGGTTCCCCGGCGGCTGTATTGTTGAGGGGCGCGATCTGGTTAACCGTTACCAATGGAAAAAGAGCATAGGCGATATTGATAAACGCGAAAATATCATTAACCGCTGGAACACCGAGTTTGCGCACCGCCTTACGCCCGATTATTACCAAACCTTCGGGTTAGGTTTTATGGAATATTTTATGACGGCCGAAGACATAGGCGCATCGCCGCTGCCTATCCTCAACTGCGGCATGGCATGCCAGTTTAATACCGGGCAACTGGTGCCGATGGATCAGCTTGACCCCTATGTGCAAGATGCTTTGGATCTTATTGAGTTTGCCAACGGCGGCCCCAATACCAAGTGGGGTAAGTTGCGTGCCAGCCTTGGCCACCCCAAACCTTTTAACCTGAAAATGCTGGGTGTAGGCAACGAGCAATGGGGCGAACAATACATCGAACGCTGGAAGATATTTACCAAAGCAATAAAAGATAAATACCCGTCCATCAAAATTATATCCAGCGTTGGGCCTTTTGCCGAGGGCAAAGAATTTGAATTGCTTGATAAAACCTTCAGGGGTTTAGGCGCTGATATTTTGGATGAGCATTATTACAAGGCCCCTAAATGGTTTTTAGAGAATGCCAAACGGTATGATAATTACGACCGTAAAGGCCCCAAAATATTTGCCGGCGAGTATGCCGCACAAAGCGTAGCCACAGGTAGCCCCGATAATAAGAACAACTGGGAGTGCGCCCTTGCGGAAGCGGCTTTTATAACAGGTTTAGAGCGGAACGCCGATGTAGTGAACATGGCATCGTACG
Organism: uncultured Mucilaginibacter sp.; assembly: GCA_965649995.1. Taxonomy (GTDB): domain Bacteria; phylum Bacteroidota; class Bacteroidia; order Sphingobacteriales; family Sphingobacteriaceae; genus Mucilaginibacter. The sequence goes on along the minus strand of CBFGNE010000174.1, from coordinate 1,650 downwards.
CGCCGTTATTTGCCCACGTAGATGGCTGGCAATGGACCCCCGACCTGATCTGGTTTGATAACCTGCGATCGTATGGTACGCCAAACTATTATGTGCAGCAGTTATTCTCGCTTAATAAAGGTACCGATGTAGTGCCATTATTAAACAATGGCGCGGCCGTGAGCGGGGACGACGGCGCTTACGCCACCGCCAGTATAGATAAAAACACCAAAGAACTCATCATCAAATTTGTGAACGTTACGGATAAGGCTAAGCCTGTCACTTTTAATATCAGCAGTATATCGGCTTACCAAAAAACAGCAGTAGTAACCACCCTCGGTAATTACAAAAAGGATGCGGAGAATTCATTGGATGCACCAAAAGCGTTATCACCGGTAAAGAGTACTGTGTTGGTAAGCGGCAAATCTGTTAAGGTAATTATTGAGCCTGCTACGTTTAAAGTTATCAGGCTAAAAATGATTTAAGCAGCCCCGTTTCTCATAAAATAACTGTCGAATGCTGCCGAAAGACGGGGTTTTGGTTTCGAGCATTTTTTTTAATCCGTTTCGCTGATCAACAGAGAGTAGGAAATCATTAAGCTCGTCGTTTCGGCGGCGCCTAAATGCCGTAGTAACACATATGTTTTCGATTCATTCATTACGTTAAACCCGGCTTCCATTTCCCTCATATTATTATTTAATGATATAAAACAATTTAACCCCACAAAAATAATGTGGGGTTAAATTGTTTTAGCAGGCAAATTATATAGGTACTTCTACCTGATTTTTAATTTAATTGAAAATTTATTTGGAATGTTGCGTACTATGCAATACCTTAACGCCAACTTAAACCTATCGTTAAATTATGCCTCTTTTTCAAAAGCATTCAAACCCTGAAGCCGTATTACTTGGGCTTCTAAAGCAACTCGGCTTCCCGGTTAAACCTTCTGATGTAATAAACGAATTAAGCATCCACCCCGAGTACAACTCGCTGTTGGCCTTAAATGATGTGTTAAATAATTTCGGCATTGAAGCGGGTGCGTACCGCATTACCGAAGATGAGTTAGCAGACGTGCCTTGCCCGTTTATTACCCACACCCACAACAAGGGGGCGGAATTTATGCTGGTGACTGCCATGGATGATAGATCCGTAACTGTTAGCCACCAGGGCGGTAAAGCACAGCGCATTAAATTGCCCGAGTTTAAAGCCATTTTTGCGGGAGTAGTGCTGGTACCCGATGATAAGGGCACAGTACAAAATGGGCTGGCAAATCCATTGAGTTTTATAAAAGATAATATCCCGGCTATGCTGGCGCTTACTTTACTGGCGTTGATATCGTTGGCCGCAATTAGTACATATGGTGTAGGTTTTTATGAGGGTAACTGGCAGTTACCCTTAGCGGCACTTTTTAAAACCGGTGGTTTAATAGTTGCCGTGCTTTTGCTGGTGCAAAGTATCGATAGGAACAACCCGTTGGTTCAGGCGCTTTGCGGTGGCGGCGGCAAAACAAATTGCAATGCCATTATATCCTCTAACGCGGCAAACGTGTTTGAAGGGCTAAGTTGGAGCGAAGTAGGCTTCTTCTATTTCGCCGGCAGCTGGCTGGCGCTTTTATTCGGCGGCGGCGGTGCAGCTGTTTTGCAAACCCTCGCCATCCTGAATATCGTAAGC
>CBFGNE010000173.1:0-7081 GCA_965649995.1 uncultured Mucilaginibacter sp. | reverse complement strand
GTTTCATTGATTAAAAAAGGCATTCACTTGTGATAACAAACCAGGTTCATTAGCCGATTTTGGGCTTACAACGGGAATGCTGAAAGTTAAGTAAATATTTGGTGCTTTTAAATAAGCGGTAATTAATAGTTATACAAAAAAGTGATTTATAATAGAAGGTGGACAGCTTGAATAAACTTGCCGGTCCTGGCGCAATAAATTTAAAAAATTCCCAGCGTCACAAAAGTGTCTTTTTCATAGAAAATACAGTTAAAAACCTATCTTTCTCTGATCCCGAACTCATGTTAATTAATATTTGACACCAACTGCTTTAATCCAAGGCGGTTTGCGGCATGAACTCACCCGCAAGGTGTTGTCATCTCCCTTAACGAACTTTATATAAACTCCCCCTGTTGCCCGGCGATCATATTACCCCATGCTAAAATTGCGTTTAAAGCCGGGACGAAAGTCTTTCCGAAATCGGTTAAACTGTAAACAACTTTTACCGGGGGCTTATCGCCGAAGACTTTCCGCCCGACTAATCCATCCCGCTCCAACTGTTTCAATTGCAGGCTTAAGGTCATTTCTGTGACGCCCTGCATCTCTTTAAGCAATTGGCTGTAACGTTTCGGGGCATCTTTCAGGTGGTAAAGGATGACCGTCTTCCATTTGCCGCCCACAAGGTCCATCGCCATACTTACTGTACACGGATATAATTTATCCTTCAGTTTTATCTTATCACCGATACATTCTGCTTTCATAAGAAAAAGTGTTACCTATCTAAATTGATAGTTATTGCAAATGTAGGTAGCTCTAAATAGTTTTGCAACTATCATTTTTATAGTTTAAAACCATGACAACAAAAAACGAACATTTACCGCTCATTACAGTTGTTGGCGTATTAGGCAAACAGGGGTTTAGCACGGCAAACTCGCTGCTTTCAAGTGGCCGCTATCGGGTACGCGGTGTTACCAGCAGGCCAGATTCCGCGGCCGGGCAGGCTTTGATTGCCAAGGGGGCCGAATTGGTAAATCTACCGCTGCATCCAGGCTATCAGCCTGAATATACAGCGGCATTTCGCGGTTCAGACGGCGTTTTCTTTATTACGCCAGGGGTTGTTCCGCCAGATACCCATGAATTTGAACTGGGCAAACAGCTGGCGGACGCAGCAGTTTCTGCCGGCGTGCGGCAGCTCATCTTCAGCAGCCTGGAAAACGTGGAAAGCATTACCAATGGAACGAAATTTGCACCACACTTTACGGACAAAGCCAGGATCGAAGCGTATATCCGTACGCTACCGGTCAGCAGTTCTTTTATTCAGATGGCATTGTTTTTTACTAATCTGCCTGAATTTTATACGCCTGTGCAGCAGGGTGATACTTTGGTATTCCCGATATATTTGCCGGGAGATTTCCGTGCGCCGTTCGTAGATCCGCTTACAGCTACAGGTCCGGCGGTATTAGAGATATTTGACCATTTTGAGCAATATGCAGGGCTTTCCATGCCCGTGGTAGGCGAACTGATCTCACCGGTGGAAATGGTTGCAACATTTTCCCGGTTGACAGGAAAAAAAGCGGCCTACCGGTCTGCTTATACCCGGGATGAATTCCTTCACTATTTTCCTGATTTTAAAGCGAACAGCCCCTTGGTTGATGAAATTATAGGGATGGTGGAATATGTAGTTGAGTACGGTTATTTCGGTGTAGGCCGGGACTTGCAATGGAGCAAGTCTATTAATCCCGGCACGTTAAACTGGGAGCAATTTTTAACACAAACGGGCTGGAAGGGAGAGAAACGGACATTTTGATAGCACTAACAGCACTTTGGTTTATTGACTTATTTGTATGCTTTATAAAACACTATCAAACAGTAGATTAAAAGGAAACAACACCGGGGACAATAAACCACCCCGTGATTGTAGCTGCGTTAGCGCCGGAATATCACGTTGCTGCGCATCGAAAAGTACCTTTAAAAACTAATTATTTAATGATCAGTATCCAATAGTTGCTTGATCTCTATGTTCCTGAAATCCACGGGTTGTCCCTCGCTTTGCAATGCAATAAAACCACTGCTTAGTAGAGTTCCATTTTGTTTGTACTTTGGATCGTAGCCTTTTACCACCCCACCGCCAATAGTAGGTCTGGAGTATTGCAGCACGGTATCGCCGTTGATAATATGCGTTATTAGTTTGTTGCCCTGAACAATCAGTTCCCCCTTTACCCACTGCTCACCATCATAAGTTTTGGAAGTAGAATTGATACAATGGTCGGGCGAAACTTGGCCCTTATAAACAACATCGGTACCGGGTGAGCACATATTCCCGGTTGGCCTTGGTTTCCCGTCACCCAAACCGCCCAATAACTGCATTTCAATCGATATGGGCCAGTCCTGGTCCTTCAGCATCGTCCTGGGGTCCTGTGAATGGAACATTACGCCGCTGTTGAGCAGCGTGTAGTCTGGTGCGCCTTTTTGTTGTTTACCAACAAAACGGTACTCAAACCGCAGTTTAAAATGAGAGAATGGTGTTTTGTAATACAGATGCCCAAACTGATCGTTAAAATCGCCGTACTGGTCATAGCTGACCCTGATCATGCCATCTTCCACTCTGAATGTATTACCATAGTTTTCGCCAACCAGGTGGTGATTGATCTTTACAAACCAATCGTTAATATCAGCGCCATTAAATAGCTTCTTCCAGCCTTTGCCGGTATCGCCTGCAACGGCAAGCTTTTTTGTATTAGAACAGCCCAATATGAGCAGGCAGGAAAAGATAAAAAAGGTTTGCGTTTTTTTCATGGGTGATGGCTGTCTGTATTATTATTTATAAATTTAATACTTTTTAACCGGTATTTTAACCGACCGGCAGGCAATGGGCGCTAAGCATCCACTGTACCGGCAAATATATTTCACCTGATTTCGTTTTACTTGCTCTTTCCAGAAACTGCTTTGATATTTAAAACGGCCGCGGATAATTTATCCGAACTAACCACCAATTTAATGTCACCGGAATCATGGGTGCTTCTAATTACAACTAAAGCCCGCCCGTGCCAGGCTTTATGCGTGTTACCAACATAAGGGTCCGTATCTTTCAAATCCGCATTGGCAACTCCGGCAATTGTTCCCTGCCCTTCAATTTTAAAGCTAAGGCGGTTTGCAGCATTTGGCTGTAGTGTACCGTCTTTGTCGGTTACCTCAATAGTAACATACGATAAATCCTGCCCGTCGGCCGTTATCTCTTTCCTATCAGCAATTACTTTTATCTTTGCGGCATCGCCGGAAGTTTGCAAAACGGTTGTTTCAATTTCCTTACCGTTGTCCACACCGATAGCTTTTAATTGGCCGGGGGCGTAGGGTACTGCAAATTCAGCTTTATGTTCCTGCCCTTCAGTTGTCGGCTTCTCGCCAATAAGTTTGTTATTGAGGTAAAGCCGCACACTGGGGTACTTGGAATAAACTTCAACCTTAATAGACTTTCCTGCGTAATCCGGCCATGTCCAGCTTTCCCAGGTAGGCCATACCGACCACCATGTTGTTTTAATCTCTAACGGATCAGGCTCGGGCTCACGAACGGCCATGTAAAGCTTTTCGGTACTATTGTATAAAAGGCTACGATAGTGCGAGATGGGCTTTCTCCATCCTATCAAATCAATATCGCCACAATAGGCGCCATGCCAGGGGAAAAAATCGTGTTCCCAATGCTCACCAGGCACATCGCCCGAATAATACCACCGGCCAATCCCCGATTCTCCAAGGTAATCCATAGCGGTCCAAACAAAATCCCCAATAACGTAATTGTTGTTTTTTACCAATTTCCAATTGGCAAAAGCATCTTTGGGATACGACTCTGTTTGAAAGATCATTCGGGAAGGTATCCGCTGATGATCGGCAGGCGCACTCCACAGGTGATAATTATAACCGGCAATATCATGCGCGGCCATAAGCGAATCAAGCGTTGCCCACTCCTTGCCATTATCCACAACCGCGGATGTAACAGGCCGAACATTATCTATTTTTTTTATAGCATCGGCAAGCATTTTGGCGGTTTCTACGGCTCCCGGGGTACCGCGCTCCACTATTTCGTTACCAATGCTCCACATGATAATTGAAGGGTGATTACGATCGCGCAACACCATAGCATCTAAGTCGCGTTTCCACCACTGGTTAAAATATTGGGCGTAATCTTGTTTGTTTTTCCCAACTTTCCAGCAATCAAACGATTCGTCAACAACCAATAAGCCCAACTTATCGCAAGCGTTTAAAAAAGCCTCGGAAGGGGGATTATGAGAGGTCCGCACAGCGTTAAACCCGGCCTCTTTAAGCTGCTCTACCTTACGCTCCTCTGCACGGTCAAAAGCTGCAGCGCCCAGGCAGCCGTTATCATGATGCACACATCCGCCATTGAGCTTTACGGTTTTGCCATTAAGCTGAAACCCATTTTCGACAGTGAATTTTATAGATCTTATTCCAAAACGCGTCTCCGTTTGGTCGATTACTTTTTCATTTTGAACCACCTGTATCCGGGCATTATACAATGTGGGCGTTTCCGGTGTCCACAGCAGCGGAGTTGCAACAGGTATACTTTGAGTAACTTCTTTTTCACTATTAGCGGCCAGCTGCACTTTTATTTGATCATTGCCGGCATTTTTAGAATTTGCGCCCTGTACCCAGGTGCTTAAAACAACACTCTTAGGCAAATCGGTTTCGTTTTTTACAAGTGTTTTAACTTGAATGTTTGCCTTTTTTGAAGACACATCAGGGCTTGTAATAGCAACGCCCCACTCGGCTATATGGACTGGCTCGGTAGCGATCATCCAAACGTGACGATAAATGCCAGAACCACTATACCACCTGCTGTTCACTTGTTTCGAATTATCTGCCCGCACCGCTATCACATTTTCATTATTGTAATCCAAATACGGCGAAAGGTCATAACTAAAGGATGAATAGCCGTACGGGTAAACCCCAAGCGATTTGCCATTTATAAATACTTCGGAATTCATATAAACCCCTTCAAAATAAATGGAAATTTTTTTGCCTTTCCATTCGCCCGGAGCTTTAAAGGTTTTACGGTACCAGCCAACACCGGCCGGGAAATATCCACCTGCGCCACCCATTGGGTTTTTAGGGTTAACTTTGCCTTCTATGCTCCAATCATGCGGAAGGTCAAGGCTTCGCCAAGCCTTATCATTAAAATCCCTCGATTTTGCCGATGCTGTATCTCCCTGAAAAAACTTCCATTGATAATCAAACAGTTGCTTCCGACCAGCTTTATCGGGGTTTTGGGCCAAACAGACTATGTTGCCGGCCAAAAACAAAATGGCTATAGCTGTTGCTTTAACAGAATACGTTATGTGGTGATTTTTATTCACGTTCATTGCGATATGTTACTTCTTGTAAAAATATTTTTTTATTGTACTTTAACAGCTACCTCATCCCTTTAAGGGTTGTCGGAAGTGGCTTTTAAGCGGATTTCTCCGACCTGTTTATCTGATTGGATCAGCACTAAACATTATCCGTTAAATGCCATCCGCTGGCTTGCCCTATCCGGTTCGTGGCTGCTGGGGTTGCCATTACCCGTGCCAATAATCCGCCTCAGTCCTTAATTCTTAATGAATTATTCCGTCCACACCAACACGCCAGCAGGTTTTAGTGTCTTCTCTCCAATTAAAATTTTTGCTGCATCCGGCAGGCTCACGGTATAATTTTCTGACGAGTAATTTAATGCCGTATAAAAACCATCGCGCCAATAAACAAAAACGCCAGCAGGGTAATCCTCCGTTGTAGCGCCGGCATCTTTATAAATCTGCCTTAACAAATCCTTTTCTAATTTAGAATTATCGGTATCCACGCCAACGTAGGTTACATCGCCTTTGCCTATCCTGTGCTTTACAACAGCTGCTTTACCCTTGTAGAACTGATTATCATAAGTGGCCAACACCTCCGTAGAATTATCCGGCACAAGCAGATCGGCCCAACTATGCCATGTATAATGATTAGAATTCATCAGTATATCGCCTTTACCGTATGACGAAAGCATATCCGTTTGGCTGATATGGGCACCCATCAGGTTTGAAATTGGCAAGGCCGCCTCTCCTTCCCAAAAATGGCCCCTGCGGTCTTTTGTAGCAGTGCGGCAGGTAACAATCAGATGGCCGCCTTTTGCAACATAGTCGGTCCATTTTTTCACCAATGCAGAATCAACCATCTCATAGGCAGGAACGATCACAACTTTATACTTCGACAGATCGGCCGTTTCCTGAATTACGTCAACCGGCGCCCCTAACGACCTTGCGGTTTTAAGGAATTCCACCGGGTAATCCCACGTATTCCATTGCTGTGTTTGCTTTTGCCTGTCAATACTCCAGTAATTTTCCAGGTTCCAGAGTAGTGCTGTGGACCGTGCCGCCAATTTTGCCGGCATCTTGGCGCCTGCTGTAAAGTGCTTTCGCAGTTCTGTTATCTCTTTCATAAACTGCATATAATCTTTACCGCCCTGCGAGGGTGTTACGCCATCCGTTTGAATCACACCCGAATGATACTGTTCTGCACCATATAAAATTTGCCGAAAGCGGTAAGAACAAGCTACCTTTCCGCCCGCCGCAAAGCTGTGGTACAACCACAGTCGCACGGTCCCTGGTAAAAGCAGGGGGTTGTAGCTGCCCCAATTTACAGGCCCAGGCTGAATCTCCATAACCCCGGAAACACCACCTACAGATTTGTAATATTCTGAAGCAAAGAGGACAAGGTCGGGGTTGCCTAAACGGAAACCCGATTGGCCAATATTATCGGCACCTCCGTTTGGATATGCCGTATAGGTCGCAAAATCCAGCTTCCCGGTACGGTTAGGGTCCGAACCAGTACAAACAGCAGTATAATTGGTAGTAATAAATTGTGCTTTTGAAATGGAACTGCGTAGCACGCCTGCCTGAAAATCGAGAAATTCGGCCTGTGCGTCTGCTGAATACCTTTTAAAATCAAGCAAAGCATGAGGATTGTTACCCCACCAACCTACCAGGTTGGTATTGGGGATAATTACCTGGTCAAAGTTATTAAACCACTGGCTCCAGAAGGCGGCACCCCAGGCTGTATTTAAGGCATCAAT
>CBFGNE010000172.1:0-7086 GCA_965649995.1 uncultured Mucilaginibacter sp. | reverse complement strand
GATACCAACCAGGACCACCGGGACAGCCACTTAAAAGGCGCCGATTTTTTTGATGCCGAAACTTATCCAAAGATCAGCTTCAAATCAACCTCGTTCACAAAAGATGGCGATGAATACAAATTAACCGGCGACCTTACCATTAAAGACGTTACCAAATCGGTAACCCTTGATGTAGAGCATGGCGGCGTAGCAGGCGATTTTTATGGTAACACCAAAGCAGGTTTTGAAGTAACCGGCAAAATCAACCGTAAAGATTTTGGTTTAGTATGGGATGGCGTAACCGAAGCAGGTTCGGTTGTGTTAGGTTCAGACATTAAACTGATCATCAATGTACAGTTTGCAAAACAAGCTTAATTGATTTCGGAATCTGGAGTTGAGATTTCGGATTTAGATATAAAATAACAAAAAAACCATCCATCCCGGGTGGTTTTTTTGTTTACGCTATAGGGAAAATTGAGTAAATTGCCGCATATGGCCGCCAACCGGTTCTTATTACTTTTATTTCTGATATGCTGCATTTTTGGATGTACAAACCAAACCAAAACTTCCTCCCTAAAAGACACCGCAACCACATTTAAGCCAATTGTCAAATCCATTGATGCCATGGATATAGAAAACAGTTGCGACTCGGCCACGCTTTCAAAAAACCCGGCCAATCGTGCCAGCATTTTAATCAGCGAAATGTATGGCCACAAATTTTATAAGTCTGCCGGCCAGATGAAACGCTTATTGCTTTCCTTCCCCGAATTGGGCGACACTACTGAGATATTGCAGCCAGATGAAACCTACGCAAAGCGTGGGCTGACCGGGAAACTGCCGCCTTGTGACGGTGATACTTTCGGTTGCGAGGTATGCCACGATACATATTTCGCGTTATATGCCTATTTCCTGAAAAAATATAGCGGCGAACAATTATTTAAGGGCAAACGCGACACGTTACAAAAACTTTACCGGGCCATCAACTACATTTACCGCAGCCTGAGTGGTGGCGGTACTTATTTCGGCCACCAGGATACGCGCATATTGGGTTATGCAGAATATTCCATATACCGGGGTTTTGAAAAGAAAACAGGCAAGCTTCGCAATTTTTTCGAAAAACCTTATGATATTAAATCGCAAAAAGCTTTGTATTTGCGTTCTTTAAGGCAAATGATAACAGACGAGGTAAATAATAACTACGATCAATTTCTGCCTCAGCAAAGGCCCGAGGCATTTAGGGAGCTATTTAAAACCGTTGACGAAATTGATGGTTTAATAACTAATTACTTTTATTTAAGCGAAACAAAGGAGTTTGAATATTCTCATTATTAAAGCGTTTAATACTAAGATTGGAACGGTTTAGGAATAAATCCGAAATCGGACATCCGAATTCCGAAATAAAAATACTATGCTAATAAAAATCTACCCCGAAAACCCTAACGAGAAAGCCATTGAGCAAGTGGCCGATGTATTGCGCAAGGGCGGGCTCATCATCTACCCTACCGATACCGTTTACGGGCTTGGCTGCGATATTACCAACCACAAGGCTATAGAGGCTATTTGCAAGATCCGCGGCATCAAACCCGAAAAGGCAAATTTTTCCTTTATCTGTTATGATCTGAGCCACATCTCCGACTATATTAAACCAATAGACAATACCACCTTTAGGGTATTAAAGAAAGCATTGCCCGGGCCGTTTACGTTTATATTTAATGCCAGCCATGCTGTGCCCAAACTATTAAGCTCCAACAAAAAAACGGTGGGTATCCGTGTGCCGGATAATAACATTGCCCGCGAAATTGTAAAGGCCCTGGGTAACCCTATCCTATCCACTTCGATACATGATGAAGATGATATCATCGAATACTCCACCGACCCGGAACTGATCTACGAAAAATACCAGGATATGGTAGACCTGGTAATTGACGGCGGCTACGGCGAAAACGTACCCTCAACCGTGGTAGACTGTACCAACGGCGAATTCGAGATCATCCGCGAAGGCAAGGGGGAGTTGGAAGAATATTTGTAGGAATAAGCAAACTTCACGTCATGCCGAATTTATTTCGGCACCCCACATGCAAGGTCTCAAGATGCAAGGCGGTTAGCATATTGGCTACCCGTCCCATGGGGTCCCGAAACAAGTTCGGGATAACGGTTGGTCAGCTTTTAAGGTTATTCTAATGTAAAAAGAGAATTATCCTTTTATCCCCGCAATAAAGCCCGGTATCTTTTCCATATAATTCTCTGTACCAAGCAGTTTTACAAAAGCACTGCCTACAATAGCGCCGTTTGCATAGAGGCAGGCCTTGCCAAATGAGGCATGATCTGATATACCGAACCCGATGATGGCGGGGTTCTTCAAATCCATCGCTTTTACGCGTTTGTAGTAATCTTCTATACTATCGGTTAGCTGTAAATTACCACCGGTGATGGACGAGGATGAGAGCAGGTAAATAAAGCTATTGCTTAGTTCATCTATCTTGCGGGTGCGGTCCTCGGATGTTTGCGGCGTTACCAGGAATATATTGCTGAGGTTATTGTCTTCAAAATAGTTGCTGTACAGCATTTCGTACTCGTACATGGGCAGATCAGGCACGATGATGCCATCCACGCCAACCGCAGCAGCATCTTTGCAAAAACGTTCAACACCGTATTGCACTATCGGGTTTACATAGCCCATCAACAGGATGGGGATACTTACCCGCTGGCGCAGGCTTTTTAGCTGCTCAAACAAAACGGTTAAAGTCATGCCGTTCTGTAGCGCACTTTCCGAGCTGTGCTGAATTGTTGGCCCATCGGCAACCGGGTCCGAGTATGGGAAACCGATTTCCAGGAAATCGGCGCCGGCCTTTTCCAATGCTTCGGCAATATCCACGGTGGTATCTAACCCGGGGTAACCGGCAGTGAAGTAAATAGACAGCAGGTTTTCCTTTTTAGTTTCGAAAAGTTTGTTCAACCTGTTCATTGGGGTAGTTGTATCAGCCATGGTGCGCGCCTTGAAAATATACCGTAAAAATAAAGCAATTAAATATCTTTTGAAGTATTTAATGCTCCTTGTTGATTTTTTAGCCGCAAAACGCAAAAAACACCCGCAAAAATCGAAGAAAAACACAGAAAAACGCCCATTTTTGTCGGGTATTTGCGACGTTAAATGGTTCCGGATGGTGTCTATCAAATCGCTTCTCCGGCAATTCCCACGTCCGGAAAAGAAGTTTAGGTTTTTAATAGTTGATACTGATGTACCTGTTTCACCAGGATGTTTCCCTTCGACTTTCGGGCATTTTGAACAATATCATAACATGTTTATAATAAACATGTTACATAATTTATTTAAACAACAGGGGTGTTCCAAAGTGTTTCATCAAAAACTATAATAATCTGATTATCAAATCTTAACAAAAACAGGGTGTTCCACACACAAAGTGGAACACCTGCAAGCAACCATGCAATAATTTGCTTGATATGCCTTAAACACCTACATTCGGAAAAACAGGAAAAGCCATGGCCCCCGGAATATTACTCACATTTATAATAGGTTACTTTTTGGTGTTGCTGGTAATATCATACCTCACCTCAAAAAACTCGGCAAATAACGATACCTTTTTTGTGGCCAACCGCAACTCCAAGTGGTATTTGGTGGCCTTCGGTATGATAGGCACGGCGCTTAGCGGGGTCACGTTTATATCAGTACCCGGCAAAGTTGGTGCCCCCAGCGGCGACCAGTTTGCTTATTTCCAGTTCGTATTGGGCAATGCGGTGGGTTTTATCATCATTGCAACGGTGTTACTCCCCCTATACTACCGCTTAAAGCTTACCTCCATTTATAGCTATATCGAAAGCGCTTTAGGCACCTGGAGCTATAAAACCGCGGCGGGCATTTTCCTTATCAGCCGCACCATTGGGTCGTCGTTCCGGTTGTACCTGGTAGTTATCGTTTTACAAAAATTCATTTTCGATAGCTATGGGGTGCCGTTTGCAGTTACTGTACTTATATCGCTGCTGCTGATTTGGAGCTATACGTTTAAAGGCGGGTTAAAAACCATTATCATTACCGATAGCTTGCAGACGTTCTTCCTGGTTGCATCTGTCTTCCTGTCGATATACTTCATCTGCCGCAGCCTGGACTATAATCTTTTACAGGCGATAGAAGCTGTTAAAGAGAGCAACTACTCTAAAGTATTTTTCCTAAATGATTTCTTAAGCAGCAAGTTTCATCTAACCAAACAGTTCCTGGGTGGCGTCTTTATCACCATCGGCATGACAGGTTTAGACCAGGATCTGATGCAAAAAAACCTGAGCCTAAAAAACATCAAAGAGGCCCAAAAGAACATGTTCAGCTTCACTGCGGTATTTGTGGTTATCAATATCTTCTTCCTGAGTGTTGGTGCACTACTTTACATATACGCGCAGAAATATGGCATATCAGTAGAAAAAACGGATTACCTCTACCCTACCATCGCCTTAAAATACCTGGGTATTGTACCAGCCATGGTATTTATGCTGGGCTTAACAGCTGCCACCTTCGCCACTACTGATTCGGCATTAACAGCATTAACAACATCGTTCTGTGTAGATTTCTTAGGCTTCAACAAAAAAAACGACTTAAACAGTAAAAAGAATGTAAACACGCGGCATATTGTGCATATGGCCTTGTCGGGTTTGATGTTTGTTACGATCGTTATTTTCAACGCTATTAATAATGATGCGGTGGTTGGGGCCATTTTTAAAGTAGCCTCCTATACTTACGGCCCTCTTTTGGGCTTGTATTCATTCGGCCTTTTCGTAAGCGGCAGGCAGGTGAAAGACAAACTGGTACCTTTTATTTGTTTGATATCGCCTGCAATATGCTTCTTCCTGAGTACCGAGAGCAAGCGGATGTTGGGCGGTTACGTTTTTGATAACGAACTCATCATTGTAAACGGATTAATTACTTTTGCCGGACTGTGGATTACGTCGAGCCGGAAGTCGGAAAGCCAGAAGTCACAAGAACGAGCCGTTAAGGTTGCATAACACAAAACATAAAACGGCGTTTATTGTAATTACATACTACCTTCCGGGCTCCGGTCTCGCTGGATTCGGATTAAATACATACACATGACAAGTGAGGATAAAATAAGACAAGCATTTGAGAACAAAAACTGGCAGGAAATAAAGGTTACCGATTCGTGGCAGATATTTAAGATAATGGCCGAGTTTGTAGACGGCTTTGAAAAACTGGCAAAAATAGGCCCCTGCGTATCCATCTTCGGTTCGGCACGCACCAAAAATGATAATAAGTTCTATAAACTGGCGGAAGATACCGCCCGCCTGTTAACCGAACGTGGCTATGGTGTTATCTCCGGTGGCGGGCCTGGTATTATGGAGGCGGCCAACAAAGGCGCTTACGAGGCAGGCGGTAAATCGGTAGGTTTAAATATCGAGTTGCCCTTTGAGCAATTCCATAATCGCTATATCGATAGGGATAAGATACTGGAGTTTGATTACTTCTTTATCCGTAAGGTAATGTTTATGAAGTACTCTCAGGGCTTTATTGTGCTACCCGGCGGCTTTGGCACCATGGACGAATCCTTTGAGGCCATCACCCTGATACAAACCGGTAAAATAGCACGTTTCCCAATTGTTTTTGTGGGTAAGGATTATTGGGGCGGCCTATTTAAATGGGTAGAAGACCGCATGCTGGAAGAAGAGCACAACATCAGCAAAGACGACCTGAACCTGTACCGTGTAGTAGATACCGCAGAGGAAGCAGCAGAGCATATCTTCCGTTTCTACGATAAGTATGTTTTGAAACCGAATTTTTAATAACACAAACTTTTTTCGAATTGATACCGATTTCACGAATTTGACCGGCATAATGACGAAAATCTTGCCATTACCCATCGGTACAAATGGGATAAATTCGTAGAATTTGTGTCAATTCATTTTTTAATTACATCTTTACGGTATGGACGCTTCCGCCCAAACCAAGAAACCTGCAGCTTTAGGATTTATTTTTGTTACGCTGCTTATAGATATTACCGGCTTTGGTATCATCATCCCGGTGTTTCCGAAATTAATTGAGAATCTTATTCACGGAGACTTGAGTGCCGCCGCACGCTGGAGTGGATGGCTGTTGTTTGCCTATTCGGTTATGCAATTCCTCTTCGCCCCTGTATTGGGTAATTTAAGCGACAAGTACGGCCGCAGGCCAATATTACTTGGCTCACTGCTTGGCTTTGCGATCGATTACCTTTTCCTGGCTTTTGCCCCAACTATTTGGTGGTTATTTGTGGGTCGTATTATAGCAGGCATCACGGGCGCAAGTTTTACTACCGCATCTGCATATATTGCAGATGTTAGCCCGCCCGAAAAGCGCGCGCAAAACTTTGGGATTATTGGTGCGGCCTTTGGGCTTGGCTTTATCATAGGGCCTGTTTTAGGCGGTTTATTAGGCCAGTATAGTACTAAACTGCCTTTCCTAACCGCAGGAGCCCTTGCCTTAATAAATGCAGCCTATGGCTATTTTGTACTGCCCGAATCGCTGGATAAAGCGCACCGCCGCCCGTTTGAATGGCGCAGGGCAAACCCGGTGGGCTCGTTAATGCAATTGAAAAAGTACCCGGCAGTGAGCGGGCTTATCGCATCGCTGATATTAATATACCTTGCAGCACACGCTGTGCAAAGCACCTGGACGTTTTTTACCATGCAACGCTTCCAGTGGACAGAGTCGATTGTAGGTTACTCGCTTGGATTGGTTGGTGTATTGTCGGGGCTGGTGCAAGGGCTGCTGATTAGAGTGACTATCCCAAAATTAGGGCAAAAGAAAAGCATTATTTACGGATTACTGCTTTATACTTTAGGCTTATTCCTTTTTGCTTTTGCCGGGCAAAGCTGGATGATGTTTGCCATTTTGGTGGTTTACTGCCTGGGTGGTATAGCAGGCCCTGCCTTACAGGGCCTCATTAGCGGGCAAATTCCGCCTAACGAACAGGGCGAATTACAGGGTGGCTTAACCAGTTTAATGAGTGTAACCTCTATTGCCGGCCCTCTCGTGATGACCAATCTGTTCGCTTGGTTTACAGGTAAAAACGCTCCCGTTCATTTTCCGGGGGCAGCTTTTTTTGCCGG
>CBFGNE010000171.1:0-7092 GCA_965649995.1 uncultured Mucilaginibacter sp. | reverse complement strand
GTCGATGCCAGTTTTATTACTTTACCGGGGTGGCGTATGGCCATCAATATGGCATTAATGCCGCCATCGCTCCAGCCCAGCACATAGGCTTTGGGCACTTTCAGGGTATCCAGCAATACGGCAAAGTCATCTGCCATTTGCTCAAAACTCAACGAATCGCTGGCATCGACGGTTTTGCCTTGTGCCCGGCTGTCGGCTAATATTACCCGGTATTTTTTGGTAAAATAGGGTACGTTTTCGGTAAAGGAGCTCATGTCGCCGCCGTTACCATGTATCATTAACAGGGGTTCGCCGCTGCCATACTGCTCAACGTACATTTTTATGCCATTAATGCTATAATAGTGGCCTGCCTCGGGGTTATTGCCATACATAGTTTTTGGTTTACACCCCAACAACGTTAGTAGCTGTGGAATCACTATCAGGAGAATCTTTTTTTTGATGCGCATATATAGCTTGTACATAAGATGTGTATAAATATAGGCAACACCGTTTAATAATGAGCGGGTTGCTAAATTTTTTCGGCTTACGGTGGCACGCTAATATTAAACCTATAATTAACGTTTTATATAATTAGGACAACCCCCTTCGATTGACTACATTCACCCCGTACCAACTTACAGCAAGCTGTAAACCGACATGAACACAGTTACCGAAACCATAAGATTTTTAGAAGGATCTAATTTTTATTACTCGCTAATTATCGGGATGGATAGCCGGTACATACACGTAAGCCCGCACTACAGCCGCAACTTTGATGCCTTAAACGGATCGTTGGTTGGCAAAGAATTTTCTATTACGCTGCATCCCGATGATATAAAAATTTGTAGGGAAGTAGGCGGAAAATGCTTTGAAAACCCTGGCAAGCTGCTACCGGCAACGCTGCGGAAACATGATGGTAATGGCGGATTTGTAGTTACGCAATGGGAGTTTCAAGCTGTTTTTGATGGTGAAGGGCTGCCGTACGGTATATTTTGTATTGGGCATAATATTACAGAACATGTAGCGGTAAGCAATCGTTTAGAGGATGCCATGGCTGAAATTGAAGATAAAACCGGGAAGTTGTACGATATTGGTTTTATGCAATCGCATGTTGTGCGCAGGCCGCTGGCTAATATACTGGGGTTGGCCAATGTGTTGAACAATATGGAGGTTGACCATAACCTTACAGGGATAACTAATATGATAGTAAACAGTGCCACCGAACTCGACAATGCCATTAAAAGTATAGTAGATAAAACGGCCAATTAAACCAACGCCGGCCTCAGGCTTGCTCTTTCAAACAGGCCGCTATCTTCGCGTATCTTTGCCTTGCTTCATTGTCTAAACCCTCCGACGGCGCATATTCCGCCCAGGCGAGTGGTGTACCACCGTAAATTTTATCGGTAGCATTTAAATCTGCACCTGCCTCCACCAAAACTTGCACAGTTTCCAGCGAGCCGGACCATACCGCCTGGTGTAACGGCGTAGCATGCGAATGAAAACCACTTTCCTTTTCGGGGTATCCATTTGGGCTGATGCCTTTATCCAATAAAAGCTTCACTATATCAGCTTTGCCATAAAATGCCGCAGCTGTAAGCGCGGCCAGCTTCTCATCGGCAGTAGCAACTTGTAGCAGGCGGCCAATATCTTCCGTACGCTGCAACCCTATTGCAACGCCCAGCTTTAGCTTGCCGCCGCGTTCGATCAGGTAATTAGCGGCTTCGGTGTTACCGTTGGCGAGGGCGCCCATGCCGCCACCGGGTGTGGCACCGGCATCTATCAGGGCTTCCATCATGGCTATCTGTACACCACATTCACGCGGGATTCGACCTGTTGCAACTAGCCCGAGGCAATAATCCAACTGCTCCTGCGCAGACTCCGGCGCCTTTTCCTTAACAGCGCTTATCAAAAAATTGGTTATCTCTACTATATTCCCCGGCAATTTATCCTGCCGGATAGGGTTATCCGCCACAAACCAAAGCAGGTAAGGATCTTTAAAATAACCTTCTTCGCCGTTGATGTATCTATCGGTAATGAGGTATGGGCTAACGGTTATCAGCTGTTTGAGTGAGGCGATATCACCAATATCTATAGCTTCAACAGCTTGGAGGAAAACATTATCAGTGATATCCGTGGTTTGCATGGTGGGTAATACATCTGCTAACACCCCCTCCGCCCCCTCTCAAGAGGGGAATCGCGCGTGCCCGCCGCTTTTATAGGTGAAATATTACAATAATCGGTGTAATCCAAAAACAATCGGTGTAATCCAAAAAAACTAACTACTGAAGCCCGCCTTGTATTTTTTAATAGCCCTGATAATGGATTGCACTATTTCGTTTTGGCCCTCGTCGGAGTTGAGATACCGTTCATCGTCGGGGTTGTTGATGAAACCGGTTTCTATCAATAAGCCGGGCATGCCGCTTTGCTGCAGTACCAGTACGCCTTGTTCTTTTACGCCCGCACTTGCGCGGCCATCGGTTTCGGTAAATTCGGTGTTCAGCAGTTCGCCAAACTGTACGCTTTGCTTGCGGTAGCGCTGCTGAAATGCCGCCAATACAATGGCGTTCATGGCGGCATCTTCACCGTAACCGTTATACTTTTGCCGGTAATCTTTTTCCTGGTAGATAGACGCATTTTCGCGCAGGGCTTCCATTTGCTCCTGCTTACGATGGAAACCATATAGTAGCAGCATAGCGCCACGGCGGGTGCCTACCCGTTGCGGGGTGGAGTTGCAGTGGATGGAGATGAACAGGTTTGCCTTGCTATCGTTGGCGATCTGGGCGCGGTTGTGCAACTCTATAAACTTATCAGTGCTGCGGGTCATTACTACATTTATGTTGGGCAGCTGGTCGTTAAGGGCATCCCTTAATTTTTTGCCAATGCTTAAGGCCACGGCTTTTTCATTGGAGTAAGCTCCGTGGGCACCAGGGTCTTTTCCGCCATGCCCCGGATCAATAACAATGGTTTTAAAACGGAACGAATTGGTAGAATCTTCTGTTTTAGTTGTTGGTTGGGCTAAAACCGGGCAAGCCCCGGCAAAAAAAAGTATAATACAAGCAAGCAATGCGCCCCTTGTTAACGGCGTAAAAAACATGGCGCAAAGATATACGATTGTTTTTGGGTACAAACCCCGTGTTTTTAAATTATTTACAAGCATGGTGGTTTAAAAACTGGCTATGCCCTATAAAGGCTAAAAAACGCATTATTGTTTTTGTAGGACTACAAACCAACGGCCAGGTTTAACCCGGCAGCTTTTAAATAAAAGGAGACGCGAATTATATGATGTTATGCTTTTCTACAAATGCGTTTACCTTGGCCATTAAACCTTGCTTTAGCTTTAAATAAGCCGGGCTGTTGCTCAGTTTGGTATCGAAACCGATCTTACCGCCATCCCATTTAAAACGCGGAGTAAGCTTGCCGTCTTTAAAATCTATTACGTTAAAGAGCTCCAGCAGGCCATCCATTCGGCATTCGCTTACTTCGCCCTGGTTTAGGTCGTTCACATAAATAGCCGGGGTGCCCATACCAACCGATGGCAGCGCACAGTGTACACGGCTGGTAACCACAAAGGCAGCTTTTGCGTATTTGCGCAGCAATTCCCTGGCATATTCCAGCTTTTCGTCCTCGTCGGCATAAGTTTTTAAGGGGTCGGCATGTTTTATATACTCGGCCCCGGTAAGCACTTCATCGGTAAAATAAGGAGAATAGGTTTTATAGAAACTGGCAGCGCGTATCATCCAGCGCAAATTGGTAAAGCCCGACCGGCGCTGCGAAATGGTTTTAATGGTGTTGTATTTGGTAAGCAGTATCCAGCCAAAGCCAACAAGAGAACTATCGCGTTTTATGGCTTCGTACTTGGTATCAACAAAATATGCTTTGCGTTCCTTTTGCTGGTTGGCGTAGGTTTCGCCCAGGGTAAGGGTTAAACAGCCCGAAAAATAAGCATCTATACCCTTTGCATTCAATACTTCAGCCGTTTTGCGGTCGCGGCAGCCAATAGGTGCATGCTGCTTTAGGTAATCAACAATTTGCGGGGTATTTAAAAAATGCTCCTGCGCCAGTACATTAAGGTGAAACGAGATGAAATATGGCAGGATATCTTTAGATGGTGGCCAGTTTTTGGGGTGATGGGTAAACCAACCGTTCATGATGAGGGCTACCGGCTCGCCGGTGTACTCGTTTAGTAGTTCGCGGTTCAAATATGTATCGGCTTTGCCGCCTAAAAACTGGAGGGCGGCCAGGCTTTGCACATAATCGCCAACGTTATCTTTCCTAAACCCCGATTCATATATTAATACGCCTTTTTTTATACTCATAAGTTTCAGTTAAACCCCAGCCCTATTTTTTGCTAAATTTAAACATAAAATATAATTGTACAAGCAGAACAGGCTTTGGCGAGCTCATATCGCGGCCAAATTCGCTATACGCAGGCCTTAGTGCTGTACCTGCCGATAGGATAAGCTGCAAAGGCACCCCAAATATGTTGCCCCGGCTGCTGCGAGGCAGGGCAAACTGGCAATCAGGATATTGTCCTACCGCTTAGGTATAAAAGCCTAAATAAGTTTTCCACAATTTAAAATATAAAATACTGATAAACTGATAGATATAAAATAGCGCAAATCTACCTTTCGCTGAAATTAACTTTTTCGCAACTTATTGCATAAAGCGTCCGTAATAAATCCACATAACATCAGTACGGGCACAATGGAAGCAATATTTACATCATCTATCGCAACATTTTTTTTCTTCCTGTTTATCGGCAGCGTTATTGTTTATTTTATTTTGAAATTTGATAAACAACAGCGCAATAAAATGAATACCATTTTGGCGCAAACGCGCGATGTGCAGCCGCTGTTTATGGCGAAATCTATCAACCATAAGCTAAAAGCAATAAAGCCTGAATTAAATACCGATGTACGCCGCGATATTGCCAAACAACTGGACGAACTGGTGGCCGCGTACGACCGGGGACAGGTTACCCTGCCCGATTATTGCCATAAACTAAACAGCCTGCTGGCACAGGTAGCGTAAGCCCATTTCGGATCGCGGATGTTCGATTTCTGTTTTGGTGTTTTGTAAGTTTTAACAGAGAACGCACCGATATTTCCCTAAGTTTGGCGCCTGATATGAGCGCTACCCAACCAACACATCATTTACAAATTATAGCCACTGCGGATGGCTCCAACACCATTTACAACGCGCAGGTTGGCGAAAACTACCACTCGCGCAATGGCGCGGTGCAGGAGAGCAGGCATGTGTTCCTTCAATCGGGACTCGAATATTTTATAAGCCTCGTACCCACCCGCCCTGCTGCTGTAAGCATATTGGAGGTTGGCCTTGGCACCGCACTGAATTTTTTATTGAGTGCCGATTTTTGCACCTCAGCGCAAATCAACCTAAATTATACAGGTATAGAAGCTTACCCGCTAAGCCCCGAAATGATTAGCCAAACCGGCTACCAACAATATGTTAGCGATAATATTTGGCAAAGTTTTTTAAGCAATTACCCGGCTTCGTTTAACCAAGCGACGGCTTTAAACAACTTTGTGCTACTGCAAACAGCAAACTGCCAACTGCAAACCTTCACATCAAACCAAAAATTCGACATTATTTATTTTGATGCCTTTGCCGTTGCCCACCAACCCGAAATGTGGGACGAAGCAGCCTTAACGCACACCCTCAGCTTTTTAAAACCCGGTGGCGTTTTTGTTACTTACGCCATTACCGGCAACCTCAAACGTATTATAAAAGCCCTTGGGCTTAAAGTTGAGAAAGCACCGGGCGCGCCGGGGAAGAGAGAGATGCTGAGAGCTACGAAAGCTGTGCGATGATTACGGACGGGACTAACTTCGAGTCCGGAAGAAATTTTTACCGTAACCTTTATTGCAGGCATGTAGTCTTATAGGTGCGTTGTATTTTAAAAAGCAGTTACTCAAAACATATTTTTTGGCATGAAGAATACTTTTAGGCGTGCACTCATCTTATTGGCAATAATTGCCCAAACCACCATCGTTGTTTATTAGCAGGATACAGTTATCGTTAAGCACGGTATTTCGTACCTCGATTCGTTGCAATCAGCCATACTGCAACAAAAAAGGATGGTACAGGTGTTCCTGCCCGAAAATTACAAACCGCAAAATGCAGCAAGATACGATGTACTTTACGTACTGGATGGTGGCAACTGGAACACCGGGTCTATCAAAAACATCCAGCGTTTTGTGGAAGGCGAAGGCTATATGCCGCCAACCATCATCGTAAGCGTAATGGGTATCGACCGCAATAAAGACCTTACCCCTACCCATTTAGAGGACATCAAAACGTCGGGCGGGGCAGCAAACTTCCTTAACTTCATCACTACTGAACTTATCCCTTATATCAATAAAAAATACCCTACTAACGGCGATAACACCCTCTGGGGACATTCCCTGGGAGGTTTGTTTGTAGTAAACGCCCTGTTAGCCCAGCCCGATGCCTTTAAATCGTACATAGCGGTAGACCCCAGCCTTTGGTGGGATAAAGAATACATAAAAAAAATTGCGCCGGAAAAATTAGCTTTATTGGCGAGCAAGCCCATTACGCTTTTTATGGGAGGGCGCGAAGGTACTGATGGCGAAGGCATGAAAATAGCCGGCATGGATTCGGTGCTTAAAAAAACGGCCCCTGTAAGCCTGAAATGGAAAAGCCTGAGATACCCCGATGAAACGCACGCCTCGGTAAGGCTTAAAACCACATACGATGGGCTAAAATTTTCGTACGGGTGGCAAACCGGGCGAATTGAGTTTCACCCCATGAATGGCATTGTAGTTAAAAACAAACCCTGGCCATTTTGGTACTTTGGCGATACCACCAAAGTGCGCTACACCTTAGATGGTAGCACACCAACCATAGTTTCGGGCAAAACGCAGCCCGAACTTATGCTGATGGATGGCGCAAAAATAACCGTAAAACAGTTTACCAACCGTGCACGGTACGATAAGGTTAAAACAGGCGAGTTTTTGGCGGAGAAGCCCTTTGAGCCTGTTTCCAAACCACGAAAGGCAACCCCGGGGGGCTTTCATTACGCCTATTATGAAACCGGATTAGATTCGGCCGCCAATTTCAAAAATTTAAAAC
>CBFGNE010000170.1:0-7092 GCA_965649995.1 uncultured Mucilaginibacter sp. | reverse complement strand
GTCGAACTTTATTAGGTGCGTTTCTTTTGTGATTTTGCCCTTTTCGTTCTCAAAACCGGCAAATAGCTTCAAGTAATGTTTGCCAAATAAATCGCTGTCGACACAACTTCCTAAGTATCCGCAAAATTTATTGCAATCAGCTTACTATCCCTTACAGCAACGGCTTTGCTTTTGGCTGGCTCGCTTTTTTGACGGCAAGAAACTGCCAGTGCGGTAATGGTCAGGATAGTTATAATATATTCCGATCGCAAAATATCTAACGGTTTAGTGTCGCAGCCGCTTCAATAAACTGCTGCAAACAAATACGCCGTTAAGGGCATGTTATGGTTGTTTGCAGGGTTTAAATGCTGTATGCCGAACAGCCTGTGCAGCTTGTTTTTAACCTATTACCTTTAGTGCTTATTATTAATCATTTGCACCCACCATTAATGCCTTAACCCATGCTGAATAGGAGAAAATTCATACAAAAGAGTTTAATAACCGGCGTAGCGCTGCACATGCTGCCCAAAGCATTATTTGCAGGCACTGCCGAAGAATTGGTAATGACGGTTACCGGCCCAATCCGCCCGGGCGATATGAAATTTACTTTAACGCATGAGCATGTACTGGCCGATTTTATAGGTGCCGAAAAATATAGTAAAGATCGCTATAAAGCCGATGAGGTGTATGCGCGCGCCTTGCCTTTCCTTACGGATGTTAAAAGCCGCGGCTGCGTAACCTTTGTAGATTGCGCGCCGGCATACCTTGGGCGCGACGTGAAATTGTTTAAACGCCTGGCCATTGCATCCGGATTGAATTTTATAACCAATACCGGCTACTATGGCGCTGTTAACGAGAAGTTTTTACCTCCGCAGGCCTACACAGAAACCGCAGCCCAAATTGCCGCCCGCTGGACTGATGAGTTTAAAAATGGAATAGAAGGCACTGGCATAAAACCGGGGTTTATAAAAACCAGTGTGGATAAAGCACCGCTGACGCCAACCCAGCGTAAAATGGTGGAGGCTGCGGCATTAACGCATTTGGCCACAGGGCTTACCATTGCCATACACACCGGCGACGGCGAAGCCGCTAACGAGCAATTGCAAATATTGGCGGCAAAAGGTGTTGCGCCGGAAGCCCGGATTTGGGTGCATGCCCAAAACGAAACCGGTAAAGCTTATCACATAGCAACGGCCCGGCAAAAAGGCTGGGTATCTTTTGATGGCGTTAACCCCGAAACTATACAGGCTAACCTAACGTTCCTTCAAAATATGAAGACGGAAGGTTTGTTGGGCAATGTGCTGGTTTCGCAGGATTCGGGGTGGTATAATGTGGGCGAGCCAAACGGTGGGAATTACAAAGACTACAACACCATATTTACCCAATTTATACCCGAACTAAAGCAAAATGGGTTCACTCAGCAAGAGATAGATAGGATATTTATAGTTAACCCGGCTAAGGCCTTTACCATCAGGGTGCGGAAACTAAATTGAGGCATGCCCGGCTCAAATTGGACGCGGCCTTTAGCGAATTTATGCGCATTTGTTTTTTTCGGATGGATAACGCAGGGCTATTCGTTACAAAAATTTCCCGTTTTCAAAATAAACTTGTAATTATGCTGTACCAATTCATCAACCATTTTTTGTCCATTTATGCTTCCGGAACAGGAATATCAAATGTGGCCCGATGCAGACCTTTTAGAGCTGCTGAGGCTGGATGACCGCAAGGCATTTGAGGTACTGTACAAAAAATATTCGCCCAGGCTTTATTACGCTGCGTATAATTTATTCAGGGATAAGGATGTTTGCGAGGATTTGGTGCAGGAACTTTTTATAGACCTTTGGACAAAGCGCAACAATCTCAACATCACCTCGCTGGAATGGTATTTAAAGGTGGCCATAAAAAACCGGGTACTGATGTATATCCGCACGCAAAGGGCAACTTTAGATGTATCTGCCATAGAAGTACTTGCAGAAAAGTACAGCGCCGATAGCCAATTGCTGCAACACGATATTAGCCGGGTATTGGACGATAACGTTGCCCAACTGCCCGAAAAATGCCGGCAGATATTTACCCTCAGCCGTAAAGAATACCTCAGCAATAAAGAGATAGCAACCCGCTTGGGCATATCTATAAAAACGGTAGAAAACCAAATGACCATCGCCCTGCGCTACCTCCGCACCGGCCTAACCGACTACTTGCCCTCGGTAGCTATAGTGTTGCTGATGCATTTGCTGCAATAGCGATTACGCTACACCCTCGGTACCCTGTAATTCAAACCTGCGGTTGTGCCGCCGGTTACATCGATAGTACAACCCGTTATTTTGCCTGCCATATCTGATGCCAGGAAAACGGCGGTATTGGCAATATCGGCCATTAGCGGCAGTTGTTTTAGCATGCTATCGTTTTCCATTTGGCTTAGTACGCCGCCCATCACATCCGGAATGCTATCGAGTGCATCTTTAAACACCTTTGAATCGGGCGAGCCGCCCGAACGGATATTCACCACGCGTATGCCATAAACACCAAGCTCGGATGCCAGGTTGCGCGAAAAGCTTTCCAGCGCGCAGCAGGCCGCAGCAAAGCCACCTGTAAAAGGGTAACCAATGCCGCCCGGTGTTGCCGTAAGCGATATAATTACACCGAAGCCTTGTTTCATCATGGCGTTACCTGCCGCCTTTGCGGTTAGGAAACGCGTTTGCAGGGTTTGGGTTACAGGGAGAACAAACTCATCCACAGTGAGGCTAACCAAGGGCACCCCCTGCTTAACATTTACCCCCACAGCATTAAACGACACATCCACCGTGCCTGCTTTTTGAATAAGCGCATCCAGATGGCTGTTAATAGCATTTTCGTCAAACGCATCTACCTCTGCAACTTCGGCCATTCCGCCGTTTGCGATGATCTCATCCGATACTTTTTGTACCGAAGCCAGGTTGTGCCCTGTTAAAAATACTTTAGCACCTGCTTTGGCAAAAGCTTTAGCCACCGCGCTGCCCAGCGAGCCACTTGCTCCGTATATTACAGCATTTTTATTTTGAAGCATCATATTTACTGTTTTACATAATGAAGCGCCACGCAACCCGATTTAAATATCTTCGAGTCCACAAGTTTTAAGCCTAATGCCTGCGGCAGGTTGATGCCGCGCAACAGCCGGGTTCCTTCTCCGGCGATAAAAGGTTGAACCACAAAATGGTACTCGTCAACCAGGCCAAGCGCTATCAGGTGCGAAGAAAGCGCCACCCCGCCAAGCGAAATAGGCTTCCCTTCGTCTTGCTTTAATTTCAATATTTCTTCTTCGGGCTTCGCGCGACTAAGGGTAGAGTTTTTGTCGTCAACGCTCTCCAACGTTTGGGAGAAAACAAGTTTGGGTATTGAATCAAACACCCGGGCAAATTCGTTGGAAGTTTTGCCCATCGATTGGTTTTTTGCAACCTCGGGCCAGAAAGGTACCATCAATTCATAAGTTTTACGCCCGTAGGCCAACAGGCCCATACCGCTCAGCAGTTCAGTAAAATACTCGTGCAATTCTTCATCAGCAATTCCTTTGGTGTGGTCGCAGCAGCCATCTATGGTAATGTTGGTGGCATATATTACTTTTCTCATGTGCCTGGTTTTAGTTTTGATTTACTGAATAGGTTATTTAGTAAATATCAAAAATAAAAGAATGCATTGATCAGTTTGAGGGCTATTGCGACAAAAAAACGGCGTTTTAAGCCAGAAGCTATTGAAGATATAATTAACAATTTATACTGTCGCGCTATAGGTAAGGTATTTCCAGGTGGGTATAGCTAAGGCGGATCCGGCAACAGGCGCAACAATATACAACCAAAGGTGCTCCGTATGGCCCGAAACGATTGCCGGCGCAATAGAGCGGGCGGGGTTCATGGATGCACCACAGATAGGGCCTGCAAACATGGCTTCCAGCCCAATTACCGCACCAATGGCAATACCGGCAAACTGCCCTTGTTCTTTACTGCCTTGCGCCACGTTCATGATCACCAGCATTAAAAAGTAGGTCAAGAGTAATTCGAGGATAAACGACTGCATATCGGTGCCTGCCGGCATTGTTGCACCCAATAATGGGCTGGTGGGGAAAAGAAATTTAAGCGTGAGGCTGGCCAATACTGCCCCAGCTACCTGGCTAATGATATACCCGGGCAGCAGCCGGGCCTTAAAACGGCCCGCTATGGTAAAAGCGATACTTACCGCAGGGTTGATATGGCAGCCCGATACGTTGCCAATACTGTAGATCAAACTCATTACAATTAACCCCCAGGTAATGGCTACGCCTACGTGGCTTACGGCACCGCCCGTTTGCTGATCGATCACCATAGCGCCCGTGCCGCAAAAGACAAGTATAAACGTGCCGATCAACTCGGCCATACATTTCCTCACGCTATATGTGCTTTTATAAAATCGGCGGAGTAAACTTTTATCATGTCCCTCACCCGGCGAAACTCGTGCATTACCTCTTCGGGGTTGCCTGTTGCTTTAGCGGGGTCGGGGAAGTTGTAGTGAAAACGTTCTACATTACCGGGGAAGAAAGGGCAGGCCTCCTTTGCATTATCGCATACGGTGATAACCATATCAAAGGGGATAGCCAGGTACTCATCCACATGGTTTGAGGTGTGGTTGGAAATATCAATATGGTCTTCTGCCATCACCTGGATAGCTTTGGGGTTTACGCCGTGCGTTTCGATACCCGCACTGTAGATATTTGCTTTACCACCTGCAAAGTAACGCAGGTAGCCTTCGGCAATTTGGCTGCGGCAGCTGTTTCCGGTGCACAGCACTAATATGTTTTTCATTTTATGCGATTGATTTTTTCATTACGATTGCGGATGCCGGGCAAGCATAGCTAAACTCCGAAGATTGCTGTACGGCAGCGGGTACGTCGTCCCGTGTAATTTTAGTAAAGCCTTTTTGCTCAAAGTATGCAGGCGCGGTTTCTGTCAGCAGGTATAATTCCAGCAGCCCGTTCTGTTTGCTCATGCCCTCCAGATGCGCCAACAGTGTTGTTGCAATACCTGCACGGCGATGCTCTGGATTCACAGCTAAAGAACGGAGCAATCCGTAATTTCCATAAACTTCCACGCCGCCAACGCCTGCTACTGTACCATCGTTAGTGGCAACAATAAAATTATCCAGCGTTTCGGGCAGGTCCGCTACCGGCAGCTTTTCAGCCGCTAACAGTTCAATTATTTTCTCTCTGTGGGGTTGTGCGTTTTCTATCGTCATTTTATTTGTATTTAGCAGCAGCCTCCGCCCGGTGTGCAGCAAGCTTCTGCCGGGGCGGCCAGGTTAATTAATTTCACTTTCGGTGTTTCGGCAACCGGGGCACAGCATTCTTCGCCTTTATCGTTAGTGCCGCAACTGCCGCCACGGGTTTGGGCTTTGCATTGTACCGCATCGGGGCGCAGGTCTATGGTTAACGCTGTTCCGCTTACTATCATTTCGTTCGGGAACATCTGGCGGGTATCAAATTCCGAATTGCCAAACTCTATCTTTACCGTGCCGTTCGGATCAAGCGGTAGCATTTTTTCTACAATGTTTACAATGGATAAAGCTTTATCCACCTTCATCGAGCGCTCTTGCTGCTCGCCCTCGGGTACCCATAGCTGCACAATGATCTCCGTCCAGGCGTTCATCACCCCGCCGCAATCTACCGAAGTAATTGGCGCTTGTTTTATCTCCGTAATATGGTAAGCCGCATCTACCAGTTTGCCTTCGGCGTATTGAAATTGCAGGTGCAGGCCCGGGTGCTGCAACAAGGTGTCTTTAAAAGTTTTCCAGTTTATCGCTTCTGCTTTATTCATGGCTTGTTTTTTTTAATATTGATTGTAATATTGCGATGGATTTAAGTAAATTTTTTTAACAGCAGTTATTCATGTCTTTATAAGACGAGAACAACGCATTTAACTCGTTTTGCAGTTTTTGCCAGGCTACAGGCTCTATACAATAACAAACGCTCACGCCTTCAATAGTCCCTTGTATCAACCCTGCATTTTTTAATTCTTTTAAATGCTGCGATATGGTTGCTTGCGCCAGGCCCAGTTCGCCTACCAAATCGCCGCAGATACAGGCATTAACTTTTATCAGTTCCTGCAAAATGGCAATACGCGCCGGGTGTGCTATAGCTTTCAGCTGCACGGCCAGTTGGTTTTGCGCTTCGGTATAAATTTCTGATTTAGTAATGCCCATAATTATATCGCAATATTACGATGAATGAATCAAACAACAAAATTATTAGAGATTTATTTTTTTTGGAAGGATAGAAACTTACAACTGTGGCTTAAGTTCTGCGCAAAAATACCATCCAAATGGTGCGACACTGTCGCGCCATTTGGGGTTTGTAGTGAATGCCGCGTCGAAAAGCTCACAATGGAAGAATTGGGAAGCCTTCTCACAAGTTAAGCGCCATCCTCCTCCCTCAAAAAATATTTTCTTTCCCTTTAGGGGGTACCCCCTCCAATTGCATCTTACCTATATAAACCACCAATAAAGTTTACCTTCTTGAAAAAACGTAACCAGCCCGGCGATAATTCGCTGCAGGAAAAACTTGTAGAAAAGTACTTCGACGACTTAAAGCTTAATGAGCAAAGGGCCGCCGACCATGGCGTGGAGTTTGATGGAGAAGGCGTGTACAGCCGTATTATTTCGGCCATTGGCGAGCCTGCCCAAAGGCGCATCATTTCGCGCAAATGGATGGTGGCCGCTTCGGTTTTATTGCTGGCGCTTTCATCGGCGGTGCTGGCCACTTTTCATAACAACATCCTCAATTATTTATTCCCCATACAAACTAAACAGCTTACCGCTGCCAACGGGCAGGTAGTAAATTATACCCTTGCCGATGGCACCAAAGTGTGGCTGAACGGCGGCAGTAAATTAACCTATCCAAACAAATTCCGTGGCAACCTGCGCGAGATCACGCTGGAAGGCGAGGCTTACCTGGAGGTTGCGCACGATGCCGCAAAATCATTTATTGTACATACCGGCGCTATCCGCACCCAGGTATTAGGCACCAGCTTTAATGTAAAGGCCTACCCCGAGGATGCTTTTGTAAAGGTGGATGTAGTAACAGGCAAGGTAGGCGTTATCCCGGCGGGCGAT
>CBFGNE010000169.1:0-7094 GCA_965649995.1 uncultured Mucilaginibacter sp. | reverse complement strand
TGATGGTGATGGCGGCTGCTATGGCACCAAATAAAACTACTACTAAAAATATTCGGCTAAGCCATTTGAAGCGGTTCCACCTGCCGGGATTATCAGCCTGAAAGACCTGTTTGTTGGACATGAAGAGTATTTAAAATACGATTAGGTTTGGCAAAATTATGCAATAAGTTATTTGGCTTGTTTTTGCGGTTCTACTGCAGAAAAGTCTACTCCGCATTTACAGTTACCGCCGCAGCTCTTTTTAGAGAATATAGAATTATACACTATACGGCCAACGTACAAAACCGCTGCAATAAATAATATAACTATAATAATTGCCTGTATGCTCATGCTGCAAAATTAATACATTTATAATACGTAAAGACAATTAAAAAAGTATAAAGTTAGTATATGGCCGAGCAAATTGGGCGGTTAACTGCCGGAGTGAGTAAAAGTAAGCCTGTTACCAAAAGGGTCGCCAACCTCCATCGTAAGCGCCTTTGGGTTCCACGAGGCTTTTTCCAAGCCGGGGCGGTAATACTTATAATTTTTATCGATGAGCTGTTTGTGGTAATCGCGCAGGCCTTTAAAATCTTCAATATGCACACGTGCGCCAGGAGTGCAATCGCCATGGTGCTCTGTAAGATGCAGTACAATACCCTGCAATGATATTTGCATATAAATGGGCGATTCGCCTTCCTTGTGCTCCCAATCAATATTAAACCCAAGCCAATCGATATAAAATTCAATTGCTTTGGCATAATCAAATATCCTGAATATCGGCCTCGCTATCGCCATATCTTAATTTATTAACTATTTATGCATAAAAGCGACCGTGCCGCCCACCCAGTCAAAATCTTTATTGTACCGTACTCCTATCATTTTGCCCTTGCTTAGCCTGGCCAGGTTTATGGCGAGGGTGGGTTTCTCGTCGCCATCGGGCCATAGGTACAGCAGGCGTATCTCCACCTTCACGCCCATATCCGGCGATTCCAGTACGGGTTCATAGCTTACCTTCTCCTGTAATATCCAGTTCTGTGGGTCGGGTATCTGCTCAATGTCGCCGTCCATAATATCAATAATAACACCCTGCCCCGCAAAGCTGAAGAGGGGTTTAAGCACGTAGTTCTGCAGGTCTTCGGGTACTTTCTTTACTTGGTGCAGGAACTGTGTTTTGGGGATATAATCGCCCTCCAGGAAAGGCATGGTAAATTTACTGATGCGGTAAAACCAGTTGGGGTGCGCTATCCACTCCACATCAAGCGGCTGGCGGATATCAACCACGCGGTTAAATATATCCGGGTCGCCGTCTATCTCATCAAATATCAGGCGGTTGTAGATGCGTTTAATGCGTTTCTTCTCTTCACCGCACATGTAAAACAGTTGGTTGCCTTCCTGAATTAAGTCGGAAAGCGATACTACGGGTGTGCCGATGTAACCTTCGGTAATATAAAAATCCACTGCGGTTTTTTGGGTGGGGGCGTTAACATCCATCAGCACCACTTCATCTGGCTGGTATGGGCCGAGGATAGTTTTTTTAAGCAGATCGAGGTAATTTGCCTTATCCAAGCCATTAAAATAAATAGTTTGGTTGCCGGGGATATTAAAGGTATGCCTGTAGTTCTCTGCCAAATGCACCTGGAAACCATATAATGACGGGAACCCCTGCATCTCTATCAGTTTAGGAACAATATTACCTGCTTCATCCTTACAAACCCCAAAATCTAAAGCCATAAAATGAGAATGCCCGTTCTCGTTGGCAACCCGCCATTGCTCGGGTATAGCCCGCTCGGTAAGTTCTTTAAAACCTGGTTTTAGTATAGTGGCCACTATCTCTTCACCAGCCTGTAGCAGTTTATTCCTAAAATCATCCGTTAGAAAAACCGGCGTCTCCGCAATACGGAACTCTATCGGATTTTTCAACCCGTCGTTTAGCGACAGTAAAAACTCCGCATATTTTTCTTCGGTAAAGTTTTGGTTGTAGGTGCTTCTGATAGATGGGTTCATGGTGGGTAATGTTTGTAATAGCAGCGTAAGCGCAGTAATTATCGTTCCGGAACTACAAATACGGTGCTTTCCATTAATAAAGCCTTGGAAACGACCGGCAAAGCCTGATGTTAAAGCAATCTTTTACAATAATAAGTTTTTTTAAATTTGATAATGAATAAGTAAGTGCTAATTTCATCCAATAAAAAATACAGGCCAGGATGAACCAAGCGCCAGCAACCTAAACCAATTCGCCATGAAAAAAACACTCCTATTATTAACCATTGCATTCGCGTTAGTTGTAAATGCAGCTACCGCCCAAAAGATAGAGTATAAAAGCAAAACCATCAAAGTTGATGGCAAAGACATAGCCACCGTAAATAAAATAAAAGACAGCGAGAATTTTGGTTTTACCAGCACCTATGAGGCCATTAACATGGCTGGTAAAAAATTGGTAATTGCTACAGTAGCAACAGATTTTACGCCCGGAAATAACGACCTGGTGTTTTATTATCGTTTTACATTCTTAAGTAGCGGGCAGGTAGCTATCTTCAATCTTAGCAAACTAGGCCCCGAAAAGTCGTTCGCAAAACTTATAGGCGAAAGCGGCATCATTGTGAATGATGAATTAGATGCCGTTAAAATAACCGAGCTTATTGCAACAAAAGGGAAAAACCCTAAAGTGCAAATAAATTACGACTTGGTGCGCCGCAACCGGATGATGGGCGTAACCATTAAAGAAAACCAGGTGTTGCAGGGTGAAACCGCTATCGGCATCTTCAAAGATGTAACCAGTAACAGTGCATATGATTCTTATGAGTTTAGCCTGCCAAGCGGCTTACAATTAGCAAAAGTTGATTTTGCAGGCGGCCAAGGCGCTAAAAACTTTACTGTTGCTACTTATAAAGACGGACGAACCCAACAAGTTACTATAAAAGGCAGCGGTACTTACGGTGCTATGATAGCTAAAAGCGAAGGGATAGACCGCAATCAGGAGACCTTAAAAGTAATAGCGCGCTGGCTGGTAGACCACGATTATTTATAAAGCAGTGGTGGCCTCCGGCTACAATTGTTCTACCCCCATTATCCCCTCATCCAAAAAGTTAGGGATGATGGTGCTTTGGGTATGGGCAATTTTATCCGGGTCGTCCAGGCGTTGCAGCATTTCTTTGTACTTGGCTTCGCCGTGTTCGTTTATTACTTCTTCTTTCTTCTCCTCGCGCAGCAGCATAGTTTTTATACCCAACGGGTCTGCCTCGGGGTGAAACTGCGTAGCAATAAAATATTCGTTAAACCGTATGGCCATAATAGCGCGGGGCAGGTTTACATGCGGACGCTCTTTTTCCCAGGCCAATATTTTCATGCCCAGTTCATCAAAACGTTTCATATTAGGGTTTATCACCTGCCAACTACGCGAATCGACAGTGTAAAATGGGTCGTATGAGCCTTCGAAAACCTGGTCCTGTTTGCCTTCATCGGTTAAATGCACCGGCAATATTCCAAAAGACGGCGAGCGGCGCAGCCCAATCTCGCCCAACCCATACTTGCGGCACATCAACTGGAAAGAATGGCAAACAAAAAAAACGTACTTTTTATTTGGGTTATCGCTTTTGTTATGCGCCTCCAGCTTGTCTATCAGCCTTAAGTATTTCTTCTCCCATTCGGTACCTTCGCTATCTATCGGGCTACCCGGGCCGCCGCTTGATATATAGGCATCGAAATTGGTATCCGGTACCTGCGCTTTTAGGCGCACATCAAAAACTTCGTATGTTATATTTAGGCTGTGCTTTGCTTTATAGCGCTCAAGTATCTCCCGGAAACCCCGCATCCCCTCATTCGCAATGCCATCGTATAAATCCAATATGGCAACCTTTATTTGCGGTTTATCTGTGCTCATTTCTACTCTTATCGTTTAGCTTGGCAGCCTTCTATATCCCCTTCAACGTTTGCGATGTTATGTAATCTACAACGTCTTCAAAGTTATTGTTTTGGTTGTAAACAGCCAACTGCCTGTCGGCGCCGGTGCCGTTCTCTAATATCTTATGCACGTACTGCAACTCATCGCGGCAACCCAAATCATCCACTACGTCATCAATAAAATCAAGCAGTTCCAGTATCAGGGCGCGGGTGTTTACTTCCAGTTCCTTGCCAAAATCTATCATTTTACCATCAATGCCATACCGCGCAGCGCGCCATTTATTTTCGTTGATGAGTGCCCGGTTATAGGTGATAAACTTCATGTTGCTTAAGCGCAGTTTGTACAATTTGGCACAAATACACTGAAACAGCGCCACAAAGGTCATGGTCTCGTCAATCAGCATCGGGCAATCGCATACGCGGAATTCGATGGTCTCAAAGAATGGGTGTACCCGCAGATCCCACCATATTTTTTTGGCGTTATCAATGCAATTGGTTTTCACCAACAGTTTTACGTAGTTGTCGTAATCTTCTATACTGGCAAAATAATCAGGGATCCCCGTCCTCGGGAACTTATCAAACACCTTGGTTCGGAAAGATTTATATCCCGTGTTCCTGCCCTCCCAAAACGGCGAGTTGGTAGATAGCGCATAAACGTGCGGCAAAAAATACCGCGCCTGGTTGGCAATATGTATCGCCATATCCCTCGACTGGATCCCCACGTGCACATGCAGCCCGAAGATCAGGTTAGAACGTGCAGCTTCCTGCAACTCGTCCACAATCTCAAAATACCTGGGATGGTCGGTAATTAGCTGATGCTGCCAGTGCGAAAAGGGGTGCGTGCCCGCAGCACCAATGCGCAGGCCAATATCGCCGGCCAGTTGGGCCACGGTTCTGCGCAGTTTGGTTACTTCTTTGCGTGCGTCGTCGGTATTGCGGCAAATATGGGTACCCACCTCCACAACCGCCTGGTGCATTTCGGCCTTTACCTGGTCCTCGTGGATCTTCTGCGCAGCATCCACAATTTTTTGCTCGTGCGATTTTAGCTCCCTGGTAACAGGGTCAACCACCATAAATTCTTCTTCAACACCTAAGGTGAACTCGTTCATAATTGGTTAGGGGTTTGGTTTAGTACATTTACTAAGCTATCCTCTGCCTTAGCTGGTTTTGGCGAAGCAATAAGCGGTTTGCCCGCAGCGCCGGTTTTTACATATTCGCCCCAGGTAAGGTTATCACGGTCGTCTTTTTGGGCTTTTGCACGCTCTATGGCGTAGCTTGCTGCCGTTTCTACCACCCATTCAAAGTTATCTTGCCCAACGCTTGTTACTTCGGCATCAGGTGCGGGGTTGCAAAAGTCGATAGCGTAAGGTATTCCATCGCGTACAGCAAACTCTACCGTATTAAAATCGTAACCTAAATATTGGTTAAGCTGCAAAACATATTTAGTAATGGTATCCAGCATGGCTTTTGCAGCAGGCGCTTTGCCGTGCTCGTAGCGCAGGTGATGCGGGTTGCGGGGCTCGTACTGCATAATGCGCACATGTTTGCCGCCGATGCAATAGCAACGGAAGTAATCGTCAAATATAATTTCTTCCTGCAGCAGCATTACCAGTTGCTTGGTTTGGGCAAATTTCTCCCAAAGGTCTTCCTTGTCGCTGATTTTATATACATCGCGCCAGCCGCCTCCATCGAACGGTTTCATGTATGCAGGGAAGCCTACATAATCAAATATCGCGTCCCAATCCAACGGAAAGGCCAGGTTACGGAACGAGCGGTCGGTGGTGCTGTCCGGGTGATCTTTCGATGGCAGCAATACGGTTTTGGGTACTGGCACGCCAAGCTTTACAGCAAGCGCGTTATTGAAAAACTTTTCATCGGCACTCCACCAAAAAGGGTTATTAATAACCGCGGTGCCGGTGATAGCCGCGTTTTTTAATGATGCGCGGTAAAAGGGTACATCCTGCGATATACGATCGACAATTACCGAGTAGCCGAGTGGCTCGCCCTGCAGCATTTTATCAATGCGGACAAATTCCGCCGAGATGTTTTTCTCTGCCTTTTCGTTTATTCGGTCTACAAATGCCTGCGGAAATGAATTTTCCTGTCCGAATAGGATGCCTATTTTTTTCATATGGTAGTATGGTTTAGTAGTAGATTTTTTAAGTTTTGGTTCTTAACTCTTGATTCTTGTCTCTTGTTTCTTGCTTCTACTTGATCGTGCTTAAATAATGCGGAAACATCTCCCGCCATATAGGCCAGTCGTGGTTGGCAAACGGGCGGATATCCAACCAATGGTTAATGCTCTTGGCCTTCAGAATGTTTGACATCTCGATATTATAATCCTTACACATATCATGCTCCGATGTACCCAGGATGATATTCATCTTCCAAAGCCATTCGTTATTGCTGCCGGGCACAAAATCTACCGGGTTATTATAATACACATTGTCGTCGTGATGGCCATCTGTAAACATCTTGATATTAAAGGCACCGCCCATCGTAAACAGATGGGCAACCTTCTCAGGGTGCTTAAACGCAAAGTTTGCCGCATGGTAACCGCCAAAACTGCAACCTGCTACAGCTACACGGCCAACGCCGGTTTCGTGCTGCGCCCAGGGGATAAGTTCATCAGTCAGCATTTTATCGTACCAGGCGTAATTACGCGCCCGGTCGGCGGGATGTACGCCCTTATCATACCAGCTGCGGTCGTCGATAGTATCCGGGCAGTAAATCTTTACCAGGCCTTCGTCTACAAACCAACGTGCGGCATCTATCAAGCCAAAATCCTTGTTCTGGTGGAAACGTCCTTTAGTGGTAGGGAACAATATAACGGGGTAACCTCTGTCGCCAAAAATCAGCATTTCCAGGTCGAGATTGAGGTTGGGCGAATGCCAGCGGTGATATTGTTCAATCAAAACTATTTGTGTTTAAGATGGTAAGATAGCAGTATCGGATGTAAATGTCAACATTGCGCCAAATAAATGTGTTTTAGTTAATTAATAAAAGTATAAGCCTTACTTTTGTACCCTTAATTATTTTTTACGATCATGTACACTTTTAGTACAAGCACAGAAATGGCTATTAACGCACAGGAACTCATCATCACATCATCCGTACTCGAACATGAAGTTACCTGTACCCTGCTACTGCCCGATAATGCCGGGATAGAACCCATCCACCTTTTACTGCTAAACGACGGGCAGGAAATTGAA
>CBFGNE010000168.1:0-7098 GCA_965649995.1 uncultured Mucilaginibacter sp. | reverse complement strand
CAACAAGCAGGGCTATGATCACTTTATATCGATTTCGGTTTGTAACAGTTTAGATGTTTCATAGTGCTGCTGGTAAGCATTTTGCAATGCATCAATGGGTTTATTGGTATAATCTTCGTTTTCGGCTTTTAAGTAAACGGTTACTGTTGGTTTTTTGTGCTTGAAGTACTGAATAAAAGTTGCAGCGAACAATAGCCTGAATTTGCCCTCTGCCTTTTTCATGATCTTCATTAGCCCCTGCTCGAATTTTACGCTGTTTACAAAGTTAGAATACAGCTTACCTTGTGGGAACATCAGTACCAAATTGCCGGGGTCGGAAAGTAACCCCGCAGCATAGTTCAACGATTCCAGCATATCCCGGGAGTGTTTGGTGACAGAGAACGCCCCGGCGTAACGCAGCATCCCTTCGCGCTTTGCGGTATCTTCCAGTATCATCACATGGAACTTTTTGTGCAGCAGTTTATCATTCAAAACATAAAGTATCAGCCCATCCCAAAAACTAAAGTGGTTGGCCACTAATATTACCGATTTATTCTTATCCAGTTCAACCTCATTAAACAAAAACTCATGAAAAGTTTTGCCCACCAGCCACTTTACGTAGGTATCGAACACCCACTTCATAAACCCATTGTTTTTGGGGTAGATCATACTCAATGCGCTACGTTTAACTGGTTTTTTAAAGCCTGCCTATGAAAAGTGTTTATCTTTTCTGCCAGTTCATCAAAACTTAGTTCGCCAGCCACGCCCAAATCCAAAAGATGGAAATATACGGATGGCTTAAGGTTTTCGAAATATTCAATTAAGGCGCAATTATAAATGATATGGCAGGGGCCTTTTATGTTTTTGATAAGGCGCTCGATACCTTTCTCTACCTTAATTTCGGTAGTGTGGTTAGAGATGAGCTCTCCCTGCGGGAAAACGATCACCATATTTTCGGCATCGTTTAAAATATCCGCGGCATGCTGCAGGGATTTGATCATCTCGCGCGAACTACGACTAATGGAGAAAGCCCCGCAATGGTTTAGCCACATTCGTGCCTGCAGGTGGTCTTCCTGCATCATGATGTACGATTTGCGGAACAGGTGCCAGTAGGCCAGGTAATTTGCCCAAAGCCCGTCCCACCAACCAAAATGGTTACAAAGCAGCAATACGGAGTGCCCCGGTTTTGGCCCAATTTTATTCACCAGCTCCAGCTTATTAAAGGCCTTCCGCATGCGGTAATACATGTATTTCGCAAATATATCGGCCAGGAATTTTTTACGGCGGTGGGCTATCATTGGCGTAAATTTACTAAATACTCATCCAATTCTTTTACTACCAGCCAGTGCCCCAGAGCAACCTCGTGCACTTCCGGATTATCCAGGCTGTTTAAAAAAGGCGTCGCGGCTGATTTTGGAAACAGGTTATCGCTTTTGCCAAATATCAACCGGCATTTTATGTGATGTTGATTTATCAGTTGAGCAACTTTAGCAGTATCGGGTTTTAGCAAGCGGATGAGGTTTAAGGTATAATACACATCCAGCCGTTTTT
The DNA here is from genome assembly GCA_965649995.1 of uncultured Mucilaginibacter sp. Classification (GTDB taxonomy): domain Bacteria; phylum Bacteroidota; class Bacteroidia; order Sphingobacteriales; family Sphingobacteriaceae; genus Mucilaginibacter. Next base: position 5,568 of record CBFGNE010000168.1, on the reverse strand, counting down.
GTTCGGTATCAATTTCATTATAGGCGATATTAAAAAGGCTCTCATCAATAAAGCCAACCTTTTTAAGCCCTTTTATTAAACCAGGGGCCAGCCATTTGCTTTTGGTAACGGTTTTGAAAAACAACCTGCCAACAGGTTTATGGGTAAGGAAATGAAAGCCTTTATAAACAGATAAGCCGTCCGGAGCCATCAGGATAACCTCATCAATTAGTTCGGCATATTCCTCCAGCAATATCAGCGCAATATTGGCACCAATGGAATAGGCCAGCAATGAGAAACGCTGCCTGCCATTCTGTTTAAACCACTCTTCGGCATAGGCTTTTACCATAGCTTTAGGCATACCAGCCACAATCTGCGCCTCGCTCCAACCGCTCAGTTTACTCTGGCCATGAAAAAAATGGTCGAAACCGTAAACGTGGTATTCTTTCAGGATGGAGTTTTCCAGCACATGAAATTGCCTGCCCGTCATGCCATAACCGTGAAAAGCCAGCAGAGGCTTTTTACCGCTGCCGTATTCGTGATAATGTGCCTTGCCCAGTCCCGGGATATCCAAAAAACCCATGGCGGCAATATTAAGAAATTTGCGTCAAAACAAACCACGATGTCATTTCGACCGAGGTACGAGGGGAAAATCTTATAAGGATGCAATAGCACAATGCATTGCGCATTTGCTTAGTCGCCAGGCAGCGAAAGTTGTAATTAATGTTTCCCCTTAATATACTTCACAATCGCTTCCGTTGCCCCAACATGTTCCTCCACGTATTTTTTTGATGCCCTTGCTGCGCGGTAACGGTGTATTTCGTCATCCATCAAACTGCCCGCAACGGCAAGCAATTCTTCCTCTGTATTGATGCTGTAGCCAGCATTTAATTCTATCAAATCTTTTGCTTCCTTAAATTTATCGTACTTCGGCCCGAATACAACCGGCATCCCAAACGCCGCAGCCTCCAGGGTATTATGTATCCCGGCACCAAAACCGCCGCCTATATAGGCAATATCTGCATATTGGTAAAGCGATGAAAGCATGCCAATATTATCGATAACAAGATTTGAGATATGAGATGTGAGATGTGAGATTTCGGAATACTTTATTGTAGAATCCTTTGGGAGAGAAGCCATCAACCCACTTATCTTCTCTTCGCCTATCTCATGCGGGGCGATGATGAATTTCCAACCGGGATGTTTGGCAATGAGAGCGGCTAAAAGTTTTTCATCGGCAGGCCAGGTGCTGCCTGCAATAAATAATTTGCTATCGCCTTTAAAGGCGGCAACATTGGGTAAGGCTTTTGGTTGCAGCGCGTTGGCCCATACCCTATCAAACCGGGTATCGCCGCTGATAGTGATGTTTGATTTGCCTAACCCTTGCAGCAAATGTTTACTATCAATGTCCTGTACAAAAAACCAGGTAACCAGTTTCAGCATTTTGCGGTGCAATCCGCCATACCATTTAAAAAACACCTGCCCGGGCCTAAATATGGTGGATATCATGTATAGCGGTACGTGCTGCGTATGCAATTCATTAAAATAATGGTACCAATACTCGTATTTAGTAAAAATGGCCATCACCGGTTTAATAGCAGTAATAAATTCGCGGGCATTGCGGGCGGTATCCAGCGGTAAGTAGTACACGGCATGGGCAAGCGGTGTATTCTTGCGGATCTCGTACCCGGATGGCGAAAAAAAAGTAATTACAATTGGGTTAGCCGGGTAAAGTTGCCGCATTTTCTCCAGCACCGGCCGCCCCTGCTCAAACTCGCCCAGCGATGCAAAATGGAACCAAATGCTCGATGATAAAGCCTCAACCTGCTGGTTTTTCCTGCCTTTTATCCACAGGGATGCTTTATTATTAAAGATGGAAACAATATACAACAGCCGATAATATAAGGTAATTGCAAAGTTATATAGTAGAAGCATTTTAAAATTGTAATTATTATCTTCGTCGGGCAGTAAAAGTAACAACATTAATTACAAGTTTCGTGCTATATTGCCCTGCATCATCTCTAACGGCACCTTTGTAAGCGGGTTTTTAAATAGTATTAAATAAAATAAATTAATGGCAACACGTAAACGTATTTTAATAACCGGTGCTGCCGGCTTCTTAGGCTCGCACCTTTGCGACAGGTTTATCAAGGAAGATTTTCATGTTATTGCAATGGATAACCTCATCACAGGCGACCTGCGTAACATAGAGCATTTATTTAAGCTGGAAAATTTTGAGTTCTACAATCACGATGTTTCCACTTTTGTATACGTGGCCGGCAAGCTGGATTATATCCTGCATTTTGCTTCGCCTGCGAGCCCTATCGATTATTTGAAGATCCCGATCCAAACTTTAAAAGTTGGCTCGCTGGGTACGCATAACCTGCTTGGGCTGGCTAAAAGCAAAAACGCAAGGATGCTGATAGCGTCCACGTCAGAAATTTATGGCGACCCAAGCGTTAACCCGCAACCCGAAGAATATTGGGGCAATGTGAATACTGTTGGCCCCCGCGGCGTTTATGATGAAGCCAAACGTTTCCAGGAATCTATCACCATGGCCTACCATACCTTCCATGGGTTGGAAACCCGTATTGTGCGCATATTTAACACGTATGGCCCTCGTATGCGGCTTAATGACGGGCGCGTATTGCCAGCCTTTATTGGCCAGGCCATCCGTGGCGAAGACCTCACCGTTTTTGGCGATGGCTCGCAAACCCGCTCGTTTTGCTATGTGAGCGATTTGATAGAAGGTATTTACCGGTTGCTGTTTAGCGATTATGCTGGTCCTGTTAATATTGGCAACCCAAGCGAGATCACCATTAAAGAATTTGGCGAGGAGATCATCAAACTTACCGGTACTTCGCAAAAAATGGTTTATAAAGAGCTGCCTACCGATGACCCAAAGCAACGCCGCCCGGATATTACAAAGGCCCGCGAAATTTTGGGTTGGGAGCCAAAAGTATCGCGCGAAGAAGGATTAAAAATTACCTACGAATACTTTAAATCGCTGCCGCAGGATGTGTTAGAGAAAGTAGAACATAAAGATTTTACAACCTACAATAAATAAAACCGCCAAGCCCTGCAAAACCATGCATGGCCTGGCTATATATAAAATACTCCATCAATGAAAATATTAGTTACAGGAGGTTTAGGGTTTATTGGCTCGCATACCGTGGTTGAATTGGTAAATGCGGGTTACGAGCCGGTTATAATCGACGACCTCTCCAACTCCAGCATCAAAATATTAGACCAGCTTGCCAAAATCATCGGTTACAAGCCCCAATTTTACAAACTCGACCTTTGCGATGAAGATGCCGTAAACAACTTTGCCAAACAAGAGCCCGAAATAGGCGGCATTATTCATTTTGCTGCCTTTAAAGCGGTTGGCGAATCGGTAAAAGCCCCTTTAAAATATTACCGCAATAACTTTTTCTCGCTCATTAATATCCTGAATGCTTACGAGGGCAAAGCGCTGAATTTTGTGTTCTCATCAAGCTGTACCGTTTACGGCCAGCCCGATGAATTGCCTGTTACCGAAGATGCACCTGTAAAGGCGGCTCAATCGCCTTATGGCAATACCAAACAAATAGCCGAGGAAATATTGAAAGATGTAATTGCGGCAGGCAGCAGCTACAAAATTATTTCGTTGAGGTATTTTAACCCGGTTGGCGCGCACGAAACCGCTTTGATTGGCGAACTGCCTATCGGTGTACCCCAAAACCTGGTGCCTTTCATCACGCAAACAGCCATTGGCAAGCGCGAAAAACTAACCGTATTTGGCGATCAATACAACACGCCGGATGGCAGCAACATCCGTGATTATATACATGTGGTAGACTTAGGCAAGGCACACGTAGCAGCCCTTAAACTGGCGGAGAAGGATAGCTTTAAAGGTTTCGATGTGTTTAATATTGGTACAGGCAAAGGCACCTCGGTATTGGAAGTGATCAAAGCTTTTGAAGAAACAACCGGCGTTAAATTGAATTACCAGATTGGCCCTGCGCGCGCGGGTGATGTGGAGCAAGTTTGGGGCGATGTTACCAAATCTACCAACGAACTGAACTGGAAAACCGAGCTGGATGTCAATGTGATGATGTCATCGGCGTGGGCATGGGAAAACTATTTGGCTAAAAATCCCTTATAGCACAATACTATATCAAATAAGGCCGCTAATTTTGCCAACTGTTGGTTTACTGCCTTAAATTGAAAAATATTTCAAATGAAAAAAATTATTATTACCGGTGGGGCAGGGTTTATCGGCTCGCACGTGGTGCGCCGGTTTGTAAAAACCTACCCGCAATACCAGATCATTAACCTGGATAAATTAACCTACGCAGGCAACCTGGCCAACCTTACAGATATCGAGAACGAGCCTAATTACCGTTTTGTTAAAGGCGATATTGTAGACCTGGCTTACATTAACAACTTATTTGAGATAGAGCAGCCCGATGCAGTGATACACCTTGCAGCGGAATCGCATGTAGACCGCTCGATATCAAATCCGCTGGAATTTGTGATGACCAATGTAGTAGGTACCGTAAATTTACTGAATGCGGCAAAAACTATCTGGAAGGACGATTACGCCGATAAGCGCTTTTACCATGTATCTACCGATGAGGTTTACGGCACCTTAGGCGATACAGATATGTTTACCGAAACAACCGCGTACGACCCCCATTCTCCGTACTCGGCATCAAAAGCAAGCTCCGACCATTTTGTACGGGCGTACTATGATACTTATGGGTTGCCTACTGTTATTTCCAACTGCTCAAATAATTATGGGTCTTTTCATTTTCCCGAAAAGCTTATACCTTTAGCTATACATAATATAAAGCAGCAAAAGCCGGTGCCTGTTTATGGCAAAGGCGAAAACATTCGCGACTGGCTGTGGGTAGAAGACCATGCGCGCGCCATTGATGTGATATTCCACAAGGCAGCAACCGGTACTACCTATAATATTGGTGGGCACAACGAGTGGAAAAATATTGACCTGATACAACTGCTTTGTAGTATATTAGACAAAAAACTGGGGCGCAAGGCTGGTGAATCGGCAAAGTTGATCACCTATGTTACCGACCGTGCCGGGCACGACCTGCGTTACGCTATTGATGCCACCAAACTAAAAATTGAACTGGGTTGGGAACCATCAATAACTTTTGAAGAAGGACTGGAAAAAACTGTTGACTGGTACCTGGCAAACGAAGAATGGCTAAGCGATGTAACATCGGGCCATTACCAGGAATATTACAGTGAACAATATAGTAACCGTTAAAAAATGTTTGGATTATTTAAGAAAAAGGAAGTAAAAAAAGAACGGACGCTCGATTACGGGCCGATATTGGTGGATATGCACTCGCATGTACTGCCTGGTATAGATGATGGCGCACAAACGCCCGAAGAATCTATCGTGCTTATCAAAAAAATGATGGAGCTGGGTATTAAAAAAATTATTGCCACGCCCCACGTTATGGTTGATTATTACCGCAACGACCGCGAATCGATCATGAATGCGCTTGCTGTACTTAAAGCCGAACTAATAAACCAAAACATAGATATCCCGGTTGAAGCTGCCGCTGAACACTACTTTGA
>CBFGNE010000167.1:0-7109 GCA_965649995.1 uncultured Mucilaginibacter sp. | reverse complement strand
CTAAGTGCCATTTTTCGCCATACTCGCCGCCGCCGCGCAGGTTAGGCACAGCATAGATGCCGCCATGCTCCAGCAAAATGATGTTAGAGGTGCTGAAGCCCGGTGTCATGCTCACGCTAAAACCACCATAGGCATAAAGCATAGTAGGGTTTTTGCCGTTAAGCACCGTGCCTTTTTTGTAGGTAATGATCATTGGTACTTTGGTACCGTCTTTAGACGTATAAAACACCTGTTTAGATTCGTATAACGCCGGGTTAAACTGCACCCCCGATTTTTTGTAGACAGTTGATTTACCGCTTGCTATATCATATTTAAAAATGGTGCTTGGGTATATGTAGGAGGTGAAGCTATAATAGGTTTCCTTCTCGTGTTTCTTGGCCCCAAAACCGCCTGCGGAGCCTACCGAAGGCAAAGCGATATCATGCTCAAATTTGCCGTTCATATCGTACTGCTTCACCAGCGACGTAGCATCTTTTAAATACTCTGCAAATATTTTTCCGCCCCCGGTTGATACGCTTAATACATCCTTTGTTTCGGGGATCAAATCCTTCCAGTTGTCCGGCTTAGGGCTTGATGCATCCACTGTTACCAGCCTGTAGTTTGGCGCATTAAGGTTGGTAAATATGTACAGCTTGCTCCCTACGTTGTCAATTACGCTGTGCTCTTTTTCAAAATTGTTTACAATGTTAACAATGGGGCTGTTAGGCACCAGCATATCTTTAATATAAAGCTCGTTACCTGTAGTAGATGTAGCTGCGCTAATAACCAGGAAGCGCTCATCTTCCGTTAACCCGGCACCAATATACCTGCGTGGGGTAACATCGCCGCCAAATATCATTTTATCTTCGGATTGCACCGTGCCCAGCTTGTGGTAAAATAGTTTGTGGTATTGCGTTAAGCCGGCTAATTCGCTGCCGGCCTTTGGTTTATCGTAGCTGCTATAGTAAAAGCCATCGTTTTTATACCATGCAATGCCCGAGAATTTTACATTGATCAACGTATCGCCTACCAGGCTCTTGTCGGCTGTTTTAATAACGATAACCTTACGCCAGTCCGATCCGCCTTCTGAGATCTGGTAAGCGGCAAGGCTGCCATCCTTAGAGAAATTGATGCCGGCGAGCGAGGTGGTGCCGTCTTTAGAAAACTTTGTAGGGTCCAGGAAAACCTCCGGTGTTCCCTCGCCCACTTGCCTGTATAGTAGGGCCTGGCTTTGCAGTCCGTCGTTTTTGTAAAAGTAAGTGTATTTACCTTCTTTAAACGGGGCGCTGTATTTCTCGTAATTCCATAAAACCTCCAGGCGCTTACGGATATCTTCGCGGAACGGTATCTGCCCTAAATAATCCTGTGTAACCTTATTTTCTGCGGCAACCCAGGCTTTGGTGTCTTCGGCGCGGTCGTCTTCCTGCCAGCGGTATGGGTCGGGCACGGAGGTGCCAAAATAAGTATCGGTAACGTCGCCTTTTTTGGTTTGCGGGTAGGGTTGTGTTTTAATATTCATTTGAGCTTTGGTGTGGCTGCCTACTGCAAGGGCAATAGCCAGCAAGGGGATCATCTTTTTCATTTTACTGCGATAAGAGTTAAGGCTAATATAAAATTAAAAAGCCTTAATCGGAACTCAAATTATTGCGAAGCGAAAGGTGTCAAAATTGCTGGACCATATTTTTTGTAAATAAAAAGCTTTCCGGATGGCAAGATTTCAGGCAGAAATTCTTGCAAAAAGAGCATCCCCCAAAAATTAAAGGCAAGCACGCAAAAAGCACAGAAATTTGAAGAAAAGCACCGATTTTTCAACGAAAAAGGAGGCAAATTTGCCTCCTTTTGTATTTTTCTTCCGGTAAAAATTACAACGCGCTGGTGATGGCCGGGTCCAAAGGTTTGGTAGCCGAGCGGTAGCGGTGTATTAATTTGCCGTTCTCATCAATCAGGAATTTTTCGAAGTTCCATTTAATGTCGCCTGTAAAATCGGGGTTAGCGGCGGTGGTTAAGTACTTAAATAAGGGGTTTATGTCTAAGCCGGTAACGCTTACTTTACCACTCATAGGGAAGGTAACGTTAAAGTTATCATGGCAAAAGGTTTTAATATCCTGTTCGGTACCTGGTTCCTGCCCGCCAAAGTTATTCGCCGGGAACCCAACAACAACCAATTTGTCTTTATACTGCTCCGCAAGCTTCTGCAAATCAGTATATTGTACCGTGTAGCCACATTTAGAAGCTGTGTTTACAATAAGTACTTTTTTGCCCTTGTATTTGGCAAGCGAAAAGTCTTTCCCATCGATAGACTTCAGTTTAAAATCGTATACCGATGATGGTGCAGATGTTACAAACATCAGCGTAAGTATTAATGCAAGTGTTTTCATTGGTTAAAAAATTGGAGATGAATATTTTATACTGTAAAAGTAGTATTAAAAACTTCTTTCAGCCAAATAATGATCTTCTTTTAAAGTCATTTTCTTCTTATCCGGTGCAGATTTATCTTTATAACCTAACAAATGCAAGGCTCCATGTATCATCACCCGGTGCAACTCCTGGCTTTCGGTAACAGCAAATTTTGCCGCATTCTCCCGGATGCGCTCTATTGAAATAAAAATATCCCCAACTATGGTACCTTTTTCCTCCGAATTATCAAAGGTGATGATATCGGTATAGGTATCATGATCCAGGTATTGCTGGTTTATTTGCAGCAGGTACTCGTCCGAGCAAAAAATGTAATTGAGTTCGGCCAGCGTAAACCCCTCTGAAACAATGGCATCGGTGATCCATTTGCGTACCGGGGTTTTGTTTTTTAGTTTATAGCTTATGCCTTCTTCGAAGAAACTTATAGCGGGCATTATATTTTAAAGTGTAGTTCTACCTCGTTGCCACGGGCGTTAAATATACATTGGTCGGCAAGATGTTTAAGTATAAACACCCCCCGGCCGGTAAGCTCTTCCAGCTTATCCGGAGCGGTTGGATCAGCAAGGTTGTTATAGTCAAACCCTGCGCCTCTATCAGCAATGGTCCATATTACGCGCTTTGGTTCAACCTCGGCATTTACAATAACCAGCTTTTCTTCATCAAGCTTGTTGCCGTGTACAATAGCATTCACCACCGCTTCATTAAGGCAGGTCATCATATTGGCAAAAGTATCGTCACTAACCCGGTATTTATCAGCTATTTCTTCTATCAAAGCCTCCAGCTGGTTTATGCTTTCGTATTTTGATGGGAGTTGTAGCGTATATAATTGCCCCGCCTGCACGTTTGGCTGCTCCATGTCATTTAGCGTTAAGTTGATCAAAGTATAGTTTTATTTTTTGCCTGTAATACAAATTTAGTGCCGATGGCACCGTTTTAAGCTGTTCTGTTTGCTTTGTCTTCACCTGTTCGTAATCCTGCAGGGCTTTTATATATCCCGGCGGCATATCAGTAGCTGCCCGCGACTCCCGTTTCTGGTCTTGCTCGCGCTGTTGCTCTGCCTTTTCTGCCTCCAGCAGCCTTGTTTGTATTTGCTGCTGCCTTTTTATTGATTCATCGGTAATTCTCCTGTTTACGAGATCGTTCTCAGTTTGTTCCATTTCTTTTGCAATTTTATCCAAATTGCCCGGTTTTCCTACACCATCCTTATTATTTTGGCTGTTTATTTGCTGTAGCGTTTGCCTAATCAGCTGCTGTTCGCGGGCCAAACGCGCCAGTTGCTCGCTCATGCCTGCACCCTGGCCGGACTTACCGTTTTTGATTTGCTGCTGCCCGGGTTGCTGGCCTTGCTGCTGCATTTGCTCGCGTGCCTTTTGCATGTTCTCATTCAGCTTTTGCTGCATTTTACTTAGTTGCGACATGGATGGCTGCCCGCTTTTCCCCTTGCCGCCCTTGCTTTTATTCATCATCTTCTGCAACTGGTCAAGCGCCTCGCTCAGCATCAGGGCGAGGTTATTCATGGATGTCATGGCAAATTGTTGGTTGCGCATAGCCTCGGCAGTCCGGCGGTCGCCAAGTTTCTCAAGCGCCTGGTCTATCATGGTGTTTATGGTAGTCACCTCTTTGTTTACTGTTGATTGTATTTGCGGCACACGCCGGCTTAGGGCATACAGGCTATCCTCTGCGGTTTTTAAATTGTCTTTTATATCCTTTTGGCTTTGCGCCAGTTTGGTATAGTTAGGGTCTGATGGGGTGGTCGTGCGCAACTGCTGCATCAACTTCTCCTGGCTGAACGAGCTGTTTACCAATGATTTTAAAAGCTCGCGCAATTGCCGGGCATCAACGGTGTTTTGGCTTTCTTCGCCTTCGGCTTCCTCCTGCTGCATTTTTTGAGCCAGTTCCTTCATTTGCTTGGCTGCCGATTGCTGCGATTTTGATGCCTGCCGGCGGTTTTGCTTCTTAAGGCTTTCGCTGCTTTGGTCCATCTGCTGCTCAATGGATTGCTTTTCTTTTTCGGGATTCTCGAAGTCTTCTTTTTTTCCGTTTTGCTCGTTTGTATTTTGCAGGTCGTCCATCGATTTTTTAACGGCGTCGAAATCCTTGTTTAGTTTTTCCTGCTTTTGCAGATCTTGCTTGTTATCGCCATCCTTTTGCGTTTTCTCGGCAAGCTGCTGCTGCTCGGTGGCCAGTTGGTCTAACTGGTTTATTACCTGGTTTAGCTTCTGTTCAAACTCCAGCTTTTTGTACAGCTCCAACATGCGGTCGAGCTCCTTTTTCAGCGATTTATTATCGTTCTGCATCTTAGAGAGCTCATCGCGGGTAGAATCCTTCTGGTCTTGATCTAACAGCTTTTGCAGTTTCTCCAGCATATCTTTGGTCTTGTCGTCCAGCACATTATTAAACAAATCCTCTATTTGCTTCTGCTTTTCCAGCAGTTCTTCGTTTTGCTTAAAGTTTTCCTGTCGGTTATACAGGTTCTTTTTATTCTCTTTTTGAACATCTTTTACCAGTTGTTCCAGATCTTTACGCTTTTGCAATAACTCTTCTACCTGTTTCTTCTCATCAAACGACAGGTTGTTTTTATCCAGCAAGGCCTGGTTTAACTTTTGCGCATCTTTTTCTATCTGCGTCGCCAGCTTCACCGCCGAGGCCATTTTGTCTTTTACAGCTTGGCTGCTTGCATTTAGTTGTTCTGCCAGGGCAGCGGCATCTGGTACGGTTAAAGTATGTTCCGGCGAACGGGTAGTTTTAGGGCCATTTACACCGTCATTGTCGGCCACCTCAAAATAATAATTAACTACGTCGCCGGGTTTTATGCCGGTCTCTTTTAGGCTCCAAAAATGGAAGAAGCCGGTTTGCGTGACCGATAAATCCGCCTTAACCGTTTTGGCGAATGACTTTTCCCTTCCTTTTTCTCCAATTTTATAATGGAAGGTAAGAGAAGAGAAGCCATGATCGTCCTGTATTTTGCCATTGAAGTAAATGGCTTTAAGGCTAATGCTGTCGGGCTTTTCCTTCACTTCAATTAACGGGGCTTCATCTGCAACCACGCTGATGCGGTAACTGGCAGAATCACTGCGCTTAACCGAATTGTTTAAAGGGCTAACGTTGTATGATGTGTTCTTGAGGATACGTTCGCGATGCTCAAAAAGGTCTCCTTCTGATGGTTGGATTGCGATATTGCTATTATTGATGCGGAACAACAGCGAGTTTGTGTTTTGCGTATGGAACGCCCAGTTTACAACCGTCCCGGCGGGCAAGGTAAGGTCGCCCGCGTTGGCAATAATTTCATTTTTTTTATGGAGATAGGCGGGGTAGCTTAGTTCCGCATCAAAATGAAGCAAAACGGGTTTTAGGTGAACTTTAATCTCGTACGGCACCGAGGTAAAGCCATTGCCGAATAGCTTGAACGATGTGTTCCGCTGCAAATTGGTAAACAGGTAATGGAAACGGCTGATATTTTCCTTATCCAGCTTGAATGTATTTGTTGCGGTTTCTACGTAAACATCCGAAGGTAGCTTGTCCCCGGTGAGTTTCAGCTCCAGCTTAAAGTCCTCGCCCTGTACGGCCGACAGGTTTTTATTCAGAAGGAGAAATTGAAAGGGCGCAACGGGAGCAAAGTATTCATTATGGCGGATAAGCCTTTTTGTACTCTCGGTAAGGATGGATGGCGCAGCAAATGCAATAACGCAGATAATGGCAGCCGGCGGGATGACATACTTAAGGTATTTATTATTCTCGCGGATGTTTACGGCCGAGGGAAAGCTTACCGGTTTAAGCGTTTCTATCTTTTGGCTAATGCTGGCTTCTATCAGTTCGCGGTGTCAGCGTTTTTGAGCGACTGCTTTTTTAGCTGCAGGGTGTTCAGCAGCTTATCGTTCACATCATTAAAATGCTTGCCAATGATCTCTGCTGCCTGGTCGTGGGTAAGGGTTTTGCCCAATTGCAGGCGTGCCAGTAACGGCGGTAACACCAGCCATGCTATTAAACTAAGGTTTAATATAATGAAAAAGTAAAACAGGATAGTACGAAGCGTAGTGTTGAAATTGCCAAAATACTCGCCCAAAGTAATTACAACGTATGCCGAAAATATGCCCGCACCCAAAAATATCAGCCCGCGCAGCAGGTTGTTATAATGGTATTTGCGGATGAAGGTGTTGATCTTATCGATCAGCAGGTCGTAATTTTCAGCGGGCGTCATAAAATGGCTAAGCTACCAATGTACCGAATAAAACGAAAATAAGTGTTTAAATAATATGTAAGGTAAATTTTTATGCGATCATCGTCGGCAAACCTACTATTAATCAATCATTAAGCAACCAGAACCGACATTCGTAACAAACCGGTGCTTTCAGACTCTAAACGTTGCGCGCTCAAATCTAAGCTTTAAGGCTTTGCCCAAACCAACTTTTACATATATGATCAATAAACACGCTGTTTTGTTAGGAGTAATAATCTCTTCAATTTTAATGGCAGTAGCAATTGCAGTTTACCCGGGCGGCTCAATGGCCAATCAATACTCAGAGGGGTACGACTGGTCGAGAAACTTTATAAGTAACCTGTTTGCAGCAAGGGCCATAAATGGCCATGAGAACCCTGCCAGGATTTGGGCATGCCTGGGGATGGCCAGCTTCCCTGTTAGTTATGCAATATTCTTCGTTAATATGGCGAAAAAGATACCGGACAGGAACGTTGCCGCGATAATAAAATACGCCGGC
>CBFGNE010000166.1:0-7110 GCA_965649995.1 uncultured Mucilaginibacter sp. | reverse complement strand
TATAAATACACTGGTAAAACTTACCCGGGTTTATGGTTCCGAAACAGCTTCCCGTTACAATCTGTTTAATTCTATCGAGGTAAATGCCATCCCAAAACCAGGGTACAGCTCGGGCGATGCCATTAAGGCTATCGAGGAAACCGCCAAAGAGCAGCTTCCGGAAGGGTTTTCCTACGAATTCTCGGGCCAAACCCGCGAGGAGATCTCATCGGGCGGGCAATCAACCGTGGTATTCCTGTTGTGTTTAGTGTTTGTGTACTTCCTGTTATCGGCACAGTACGAAAGCTACATCCTGCCATTGGCGGTTATACTTTCTATCCCTACAGGTATCTTTGGTGTGTTTGCTGTACTGGGTTTAACCGGTATCGAAAATAACATTTACGTACAGGTAGCGCTTATTATGCTTATTGGTTTGTTAGCCAAAAACGCCATACTAATTGTAGAGTTTGCGGTACAGAAACGGCGTGCGGGTATGAGCCTGGTTACTGCGGCCATTGAAGCATCGCGGCAACGGATGCGGCCTATTGTGATGACATCGCTGGCCTTTGTATTCGGGTTGTTCCCAATGAGTATCGCTACCGGCCCATCGGCCCAGGGTAACCACTCTATCAGTATCGGCGCAGCCGGCGGGATGGTATCCGGCGTATTAATAGGCTTATTTATTATCCCGGTACTGTTTGTGATATTCCAGCATTTGCAGGAACGTATAAGCGGCGTTCCTTTTGACAGGCGCCGGAATAAAAATACCGATGGCAACGACAAGCATGTAGGTGAACTGAAAACGGAAATGATATAAGGCCCTGCGCCTCACCCCAACCCCTCTCTTGGAGAGGGCAGGGTGAGGCTCCCGGCTCAACTATTTAACAATCACACAATGAAAAATTATATAAACGCTGCAACAGGTTTAATGCTTTTAGTATTAAGTGCCTGTTCAGTTTCAAAAGATATTGATACACCAAAACCTGCACTGCCTGCCGAATTCAGGAACGTGGCAACCGTAGGCGATACCAGCAGCATTGCTGATATACAATGGAAAAGCTTTTTTGCCGATGCTACGCTGCAGAAGCTGATAGACAGCGCTATTGTGAAAAATTACGATATGCAGATAGCAGTGAAGAACATCGAGGCATCGCAACTACTGTTTAAACGCGTTAAATGGGATTACGTGCCTACTTTAGGTTTAAATGTAACCGCCAGCAGCAACCGCCCAAGCGATAACAGCGTAACCGGCTTAAGCATCAGCCAGTTCGGTATCGGTACAAATCACGTGGAAGATTATTCTGCTAACCTGGCGCTGTCATGGGAAGCTGATATTTGGGGCAAGATAAAGAACCGCCAGCGCGCCGCATTGGCGCAGTACCTGCAAACTGCCGAGGCTAAAAAAGCTATCCAAACCAATATTGTGGCCAGCGTATCGCAGGGTTATTATAACCTGCTGATGCTGGATGAGCAGTTGAGCATTGCCCAAAGGAACGTAAAACTGAACGATAGTACCCTGCGTATTATCCGTTTGCAATTTGATGCGGGGCAGGTAACTTCCTTAGCTGTTCAGCAAGCAGAAGCACAACGCCAGGCGGCTGAGCAATTGGTGCCGCAGTTTGAGCAGAATCTAACCATACAGGAAAATGCCCTTCGCATCTTAACCGGCGAACTGCCCGATAAAATTGCCCGCAGCGCCAAACTGGATGATTTAACCGTGCCAGAAAACCTTTCGGCTGGTGTGCCATCCGCCATTGTAAGCCGCAGGCCCGATGTAAGAAGCACCGAACTGGCGCTAACCGTTGCTAACGCGAATGTGGGCATCACCAAGGCGAGTATGTACCCATCATTAACCATTACTGCCAGCGGTGGCGTAAACTCCTTTAAAGCCAGCAATTGGTTTAACTTACCTGCATCCCTTTTCGGTACTGTAGCAGGAGGCATCGTTACGCCTATATTCCAAAAAAAGCAATTGCGTACCAACTACGAAGTTGCAAAAGTAGAACGCGAGAAAACTGTGCTCCAATTCCGCCAGTCGGTATTGAACGCGGTGGGCGAGGTGAGCGATGCTTTGGTAAGGATAGCAAAACTGAAACAACAGCAGGCCATTGCTGCCAACCGGGTTAAAACCTTGCAGCAGGCAACATCAAACGCCAACCTGCTATTTAAAAACGGCATGGCTACCTACCTGGAAGTAATTACCGCCCAGGGTAACGTTTTACAAAGCGAGTTGGAACTTGCTACCGTAAAGCGTACCCAACTGGATGCAGTATCTGCCCTATACCGCTCATTAGGCGGCGGCTGGAAATAAATAAAACGTCCCTACATCTAAAAAACAAATGCCCTGGTAATAATAGCCGGGGCATTTGTGGTTAAAGGATAACGCAATTAAATTCTTCGCGCCTTTGCGTGAAATAATTCTACCGGGCATTCAAAACCAAAAAGCCCTTTGCTTTTTAGCAAAAGGACTTTTCTTATTCACCCTCAACTTAAACTTCTTTTATTTGCTGGCCAGTATTTCTACCGGCTCTATGGTAGGCTCCAGCGCCAGCAGGTGCGGGGCGTTTTCCATTAATGCTGCGGCAATTTTACCGGCCAGGTGTGCATTGCGGCCCTCATCTCCCTGGAAGGTATCAAATATCCCGAAGGTGCTTTCGCTTACCCTAAATGCGTACCAGTTGACAGTTTCAGGCTCGTCCACGGCAAGCGGAAGCGCGTCTTTTAAAAATTCGGCCAGGTCGTATTCCCTGCCCGGTTTTGCTATCAGCTTAACTAACAGGCCTGCTTTTATCATGTGTGGTTTTTATAGGTAGATGTAATGGTAACTACGTTTAGATAGGCACCGCAGTTTTATTTATTTTGCCGAATGTTTACCTATTACCTGGAGGCCGGCAGCTAATAACGCCAAATCCTTCAAAATAAAAAATTCGGTAACGGGTACACCGTCCACAACCTTCCAAACGCCGGGTGTGGTGAACAGGAAAGTGAGAGTAGTTAAAAAGATGATGACGGTAAGGTAGCCACCGATAAGCCCCAATTTATTGTTCCAAAATGATGCGGTAAGCAGCAACCCGGTAACAATTTCGAATAGCCCTATAAAATCCGACACCTGCTGCGTGCTGCCTATTTTATACATCCAGCTCATTAAAAAACTATGTTGCACCAAAGGCATTATAGCTGCCGCCTCGGTAGGGGTGAATTTAAAAATGCCTATCCATATTAAAATAAGCGCTGTTGATGCCACGCCAAGGGTGTAGCCTGTTTTTGTGTAGTTCATGCTGTCGTGAATTTGGTTTTTGGTGGCTTAGTCGGGCGGGAGTGCAAAGCCTTACAGGATGCATAAAAAAAAACGCCCCCGCAGTTATGCGAGGGGCGGTTGGTATTGTAGTTATTGGCAATTTGCCGGTAGCTTACGTGCTATTGGTTCGGCAAACCTGCCATAAAACCATTAAAAATTAGTCCTTACTGTAACGCCATACATCCTTGGGTTGCCAAGGTGCGATGCACCAAAATCGTAAGCGTAATCAATATAATGTTTATTGCCGAGGTTGCTGCCCCAAACAAATATATCAAGCTCTTTAGTGGATACACCAACGCGTGCATTAAAAGTGCTGTATGCTTTTTGCTCGATGTTGTTAGCCAGGTCGAAGTATTGTTTGCCTAAGTATTTCCATTCGCCACGGGCAATCAGTTTAGCGCCGTTGCTCAGTTTATAGCCATATTGCAGGGCCAGCATCGAGGTAACATCGGGCGTGTAAACCTGACGGTTGCCGTTCAGGTCCACTACAAGGCCATCGTTTGGTACTTGCAAGTCGGTATAGCGTGCGTGGGTATAGCCGAAGTTGTAGGAGATATCCAGCCCTTTTAAAACGGTTGCTGCAAGTTCCAGTTCGGCGCCTTTGCTGCGCAGTTTACCTGCATTACGCGTAACCACAATAGCCTGTGGCAATACCAGGGTTGGCACCTGCGCATTGTTTATGGATGTATAGAACAAGGATACATTCACCCTTAATTTATTATTGAATAGCAGGTTTTTTGAGCCTACCTCAAAATTGTTGCTGTACTCGGGTTTGTAGGAAAGCAGCGGCGGCGATGATGGATCGGCGCCCAACTGGCTGATACCGCCTGCACGGAAACCACGGCTGTAACTTGCGTACAGGTTGTTGGCTTCGGAGGCATGGTATGCCAGGCTCAATTTCGGCGTAAATGCTTTAAAGCTGGCAGTTGACGAAGTATCGTTCTGGGTAGTCATCGGGTCGTCGCCATCCATCTGGAATTCGCCTTTTACCTGTTCTTTTTTATGCTCGTAATCGTAGCGCAGGCCGGCGGTGAGGTCCCATTTCGGGTCCAATACAAAAACAACCTGGCCAAATACTGCTGTGCCGTAGTTGCGCTCGATATTGGTATTTATGGTGCTGAAATTCGGGAATGGTGCGCCTACCAGTTCGCCATCGGCACCAAAGTGCGTACCGGTTTTGGTTGGTGCGTAACGGTAAAAACCGTAAAGCCCTGCCGTCCACCTGATGTTGGTAGCCGAAGCAGGGGAGGAGAACCTGAACTCTTGCGTGGTAACTTTTACCTTATTAAAATCCGGGCCGTAGTTGTTGATCACCGTAACGCCATCTATTGGCGAAAAATCGCCATCGATAGGCACGGTGTAGTAACGATAGTTTTGTTGGTAAGCGGTGCTTGATATAAAGTTAAAGCCCCTGCCGGTGTAGCTGGCGGATAGAGAAGCGTTGAAGATATTATCAACCATCTTCGTAGTAGCATTCTGGCTAACCTGGAACGGAGTACCTAACGCATCGGACGGCGAGCCGGATAAGGCAAACGGGCCGTTATTACGGTTGGCGTAGTTCTTTACGTTAAGCGTTAAATTAAAGTTTTGGGTAGCCAGGTACTTTAAATAATAGTTCCCTAAAAACGAATGCTGTTTATCAAGCTTGGTGCTGTTGTATTGGTTATTGTAAAAACCATCAAAGCCATTGTAAAGCCCGGCAACGCCTAAATAAAGCTTATCATTTACCAATGGCAGGCGTATAGCACCACTAAAGCGCTTTTGCCCATAACTGCCCAGGTTGGCTTCAACATAGCCGCTTACCTGGTTGGTAGGCTGTTTGGTTATTACGTTTATAACGCCACCCATAGCATTACGGCCATAAAGGCTTCCCTGCGGGCCGCGCAATACTTCCACCCGCTCGACATCAAAAAGCTGGGGGATGTAAGTATCCAGGCTAAACTGGTTCACTCCGTCTATGTACGTAGTAACGGCAGGGTCGTAAGATGTAGTTGCCACACCGCGGATGCTGGTTACGTTGCGGTCGTCGCCGGGGCTGGCGGTGTACAGGTTTGGCACAATGGCGGTGATATCCTTTAGGTTCCACACCTTATATTCCTGTATCTGTTTGGCAGATAACGTAGAGATACTGGCAGGTACCTGTTGTGCGGCTTCCTCGCTTTTTTGCGCGGTAACCACTACTTCATCCAGCCGGTTGCTGGTTTCGGTAAGCTGGATGCTGGTTGATGATGTTTTTGTACCGATGGTAATATTTTGATTCACCGCTGCGTAAGCCAAATTGCTTATGTGCAGGGTGTACTTGCCGGCAGGTACATTTTTAAAAGTAAAAGCGCCTTTTGCATCGGTAATGGCAGCATAGTTTGTGTTTAGTAAACTTACAGTAGTGCCTGGGATGGGGGCGGCATTGGAAGTTGTAACGGTACCCGAAAAATTAACACGGGTTTGAGCGAATGCTGAACAAAATAGCGTCAGCGCGAGGAATAGTACAGATAATTTCTTCATTTTAAAATAAAAAAGCGGATATGATTGGGGGTATCATATCCGCTGCAAAGAAAAGAAATTTATTATTTAAGTGAGTATATCCAGTCGATGATCTTTTTACTATCTGCCGGTTTTAATGAAGGGTGGGCAGGCATATCTACATCGCCCCAAACACCATGGCCGCCATTGGCGATCTTTTTGATGAGGTGAGCGGTAGACGCTGCATTATTTGGATATTTCTTGGCAACCTCGGTAAAGGCCGGGCCAACCGATTTTTCTGATACCTTGTGGCACGCAGCGCAATCAAGCGACATCATCAGCGCTTTACCTGCGGCATTGGCTTTCATGTTAGCTACTTTTGCCTTCATGTCCGGCGAATCTTGCCCCGCTAAAATAGCAACAGTTTTGGCACTGGTGCTTACGGCATCATACTCATCTCTTGCCTCAACAGATACAGTATAGTTGCCTTTTTTAGTGTAAGTGTAAACCAGTTTTGGCAGCGTGGTCATCTTTTTTACGCCATTGCCAAGGTTCCACATATAGGTCATTTTATTTTTCTCAGGGTCGGTTGCTTTAACAGTTAATACCGTAGTTAAAGGCAATGCGCCGTATGATTTTGTAGCCGCAACGCTTGCCACTTCGGGCGCGCGGTTACCGCTGTTATAATCTATACGTGCCAAACCTGCATCCTTGTTTTTTGCAAACCAACCGGTACCATACTCCAGCAGGTAAATTTTACCATCGGGGCCGGTTTCCATATCAATAACATTACTGAATTTTGTGTCTGCCATAAACGGCTCCATTTTATCCAGGTCGCCGTTTGGTTGCAGTGTAAGCAATTTTATCCAGCCGCGTATCCAATCGTAAAAAACTACTTTCTTGTTAAAATACTCAGGGTAACGGGTAGCTTTCGGGAACATATCGGTATAGTAAGCCGGGCCTGCCATGGCATTACGGCCGCCGGTACCTACCTGCGGGAAGTCAGGAGATTCGGCATATGGGTACCAAATAAACGCCGGTTGCGCAGGTGGCAATTCGCGCAAGCCGGTGTTGTTTCTCGAATCGTTTACCGGGTGCAGCGGATCGAAAGGAGCGCCGGATACGCCTGTAGCGTAATCATAAGGGCGGTACGCATAGTTATTACCTACAAAAAACGGCCAGCCAAAAAATCCGGCTTTACGTGCCTGGTTAAACTCATCGTAACCACGTGGGCCACGGGTTTCTAAACTATCTTTCTGAGCATCCGGGCCAACTTCGCCCCAGTATAAAAAGCCGTTTTTCTGGTCAACCGAAATACGGTATGGATTCCTGTCGCCCATTACATATATTTCGGGGCGGGTTTTTGGCGTGCC
>CBFGNE010000165.1:0-7115 GCA_965649995.1 uncultured Mucilaginibacter sp. | reverse complement strand
CAATATAAAACAATACCTTCGCGGTTTATGGTAACCGCTCCTTCGTTCATTTTTTCGATAAATACACGGTACGTTTGATCTGCAGTTTTTAGGGTATATAGCTGGTGTCCGGCGTTATCTTTTACCACCAAAGCATCTACCTGGCCGGTGCGGATGGCATTTATGGTATCATTAGCCTCCTCCAGTTGTTGGCGCAGCTCTTCAATCTCGGCTAAAAAGCTGTTATTTGAATTGTTTTGCTCCATGGTGTTAAATTGTTTCGGGCAGGCCAAGCCCTTTTAAAACTTTTTTTGTATCGCTCATATCGCCAATCATCCGGCGCTCGGTACCGGGGGCTTTTTTTATGAGCAGGGGCAGGGCTACAATGTCTTCGCCCTGCGCCAGCTCCGGCTGTTGGTGTATATCGATAATTTTAAGGTCGTACCGGCCCGGGATATACTTTTCGCAAATGGCATTTAGGTTCTCTACCGCGCGGATAGAGTTTGGCGATGCCCCGGTAATAAATAAACGTAATACGTAGCCCGCAGCTTCTTCATTATCGTTGTTTCTTGTAGAATCGTTATCCTGTTCGGCCATTGTTATCATAGGTACAATTAAACAGGGCGAATGTTCAGTCCAACAAGTACCTTTTCTTCGTTGCTCAGGTCGCCAATTATTTTACGGATAGGCTCGGGTACTTTGCGCACAAGGGTAGGGATGGCCAGTATTTGGTCTCCTTCGGCCAATTGCGGCTTCTCCAACAGGTCTATTACTTCTATCCGGTACTGCCCCTTCAGGTGCTCCTCGCAGTATTTTTTAAGGTTGCTGAACGCCGTGACCGATTTTGGGGTTTTACCGGCCACATACAGCCTCAGTTCCCATTTTTTATCTATTGTTGTTTCGTCAATTTCCATGTTATTTTCCTCTGGCAGGTTTAGCGGAAGCGGTCTCGCCGCCTCTTAATTTTGTGATCTCTTCCCTGCTCTTTTCTAATATCTGTTTTTTCAATTCTTCTTCCAGGTAAACCTTGTTCAGTTCTTCCTCTACCGATTCGTATTCAGTGTTCAGGCTGGCAATTTTTGCTTCCAGCACTTTGCGTTTACGGGCAATTTCGCGGTCCTTACGCCCTATAGACTGGTTATGCAGGGCCTGGCCGGTTTGCTCGAGTAATATTTGTTGCTTTCTTGCCGATCCGGTTAGTACGCCATCGGGGCCCAGGTAAACATCTATCAGGTTTAGCCCTTCGTCTGATATTACAAACTCCCGCACCTGGTTGCTGTGTTTCATGCCGCGCGCTTTCATTACATATAAGCCACGGTTGCGTTCACCATTAAACTCTATATCTCGTACCAACAGCCAGGAATCTACCAGGGACGATACGCCCTCGTCGGTCTGCTCGTTTACGATGGTATTGAGAGACAGCGCCGTAAACATTACCGATATCTGCTCTTCCTGCAAAAAGTCTATCAGGCGCACCAGCATATTTTTTACTTCGCTTACCGACCCTACATTAATAAAGTTGGTAATAGGGTCCATAATAACCACGGTGGGTTTAAACTTTTTAATGGCCTTATGTATGGCCACCAGGTGCATCTCCAACCCGTAGAGGTTTGGGCGTGACGCATTGAATAATAATAACCCGCTATCTACATGCTTTTTAAGGTTTACGCCGATAGAGCGCATATTACGCATGATTTGGTTGGGCGATTCTTCCATTGCAAAATAAATGCAACGCTCGCCCCTGGTGCAGGTTTCGTTGGCAAAGTAAGATGCTATACTGGTTTTGCCCGTACCCGCCGTGCCCGATACCAGCGTACTGCCCCCGCGGTAAAAACCCTTGCCGCCAAGCATTTCGTCTAAAGCAGGTATCCCGGTTGATACCCTATCGGTTGATACCTGTTTGGACAGTTTTAACGATGTTACCGGCAGTACCGATATGCCGTCCTCATCTATCAAAAATGGGTACTCGTTGGTGCCGTGCACCGTTCCGCGGTATTTAATGATGCGTAGCCTACGGGTTGATATTTGGTTAACCACCCGGTGGTCCAGCAGGATAACGCAGTCTGATACGTATTCTTCCAGCCCCTGGCGGGTAAGGTCTGCACCTTCGCCGCGCTCGCCGGTTATGATAGCAGTTACGCCTTTATCTTTCAGCCAGCCAAACAACCGGCGAATTTCCATACGCAGCACAGCCTGGTTGCTCAATCCCGAAAATAAGTTCTCCAGCGTATCCAGCACAACGCGTTTGGCGCCAATGCTGTCTATAGCGTAACCCAGCCGTATAAACAGGCCCTCCAGGTCGTACTCGCCGGTTTCTTCAATTTCGCTGCGGTCGATGTGCACATGGTCTATTTTTATTTTTTTGTCGGCCTGCAGCTGTTTAATATCAAAGCCAAGAGAGGCAACATTCATGGCCAGTTCGTCGCTCTTTTCTTCAAAGGCTACAAAAACGCCGGGTTCGTTGTACTGGGTTGCGCCGCGAATAATAAATTCCAGCGATAGCAGCGTTTTACCACAGCCTGCCTGGCCGCATACTAAAGTTGGCCGGCCGGTTGGCAAACCGCCTTCGGTTATTTCATCAAGCCCGGTTATGCCGGTTAACGTTTTGGGCAAAGCAGCGTTTGCGGGCTTGTCTTTTTTGTTAATGCTCATTTTTAATTGTAACGTATTATTAGGTATATAATAAAGCCTGAATTAAGTTAGTAAGCAACTTTTATTGCTCAGTTGCATGCTTTTACTTATTCAAACACGTTTTAAATATCTTATAAAAACATGCCGAATTAACTTTGCGGGGTTATTATTGTTTGGTTTATAACATTTTATTTACAATAATTTAGCTGATTTTAACTTGCGATAAAATAAGTTACATGCAGGTTGAAGGAACGAATGCAGTAAGATGCCAATCGTGATTAAAGTGTCTGTTTTTTTATACATTACTAAACACAAATGCTTCCTAAAATTCGAAATATGGTGTGCCCGGCAATACTATCGGCCGCGATTTGCAGGCTAAAAATAAAGTTAGGCCGGTGATTTATCAGAACAATTTAATCCCACTAATATCACGTGCAAGCAGCTTGCCAACTGGCTACGGCCGTTCCTGAAATACCGCTAAGATAGCCGCATTATAAAACCTAAGGTTGTAAATTTAACTCGTTATGGCATCGATTTTAACCTTTAGTTATAAAAAAAAATTATTTCGTAATCTCAATATTCGTTTATACCTTTCAATATTCAATTCAACTCGCCAGAAGTTTGAGTGTATAGCATATTAAACCATCCTGTATATTTTAACCATGTCACAAAACACATATCAATTGCTACAAAAAAAGAAAAAAAACATCCTCGAACTCTGGATGAAAAACCAACTGGCTGACGAAGGCTTGCGCGAAGACCTCATCAGCAACGACGAACTGAGAAGCCAGTCGGAAGAGTTAGTAGATTCGCTGGTGGGCAATTTATCGTCGGCGAATTTTTCCAACATCGATTCAGACGAGTGGAGCCCCGTAATTGAAATTTTAGGCGGAATAGCCATTACCCGTGCAAGGCAGGGCTTTAGCCCACGCGAAACAGGTAATTTTATCTTTTCGTTAAAAGAGGCGCTGCTGGAAGTGTTACAACAGGAGATAACCGAGGATGCCCGGCTTTTATTTACCGAGAGCCTGAAGATAAACCGCATAATGGATAACCTGAGCGTGGTTACCTTCGAAACTTTTATAAAAGGCCGCGAAGAAGTTATATTGCGCCAAACAGATGAAATTGCGGAGATATCAACCCCGGTTATACGGGTTTGGAACGGAATCCTGGCTTTACCTATTATAGGTACGCTGGATAGCGCCCGTACCCAAGTTGTAATGGAGAACCTGCTGCAAGAGATCGTGGAAACAGGGTCGAGCATCGCTATATTAGATATTTCCGGCGTGCCTGCGGTTGATTCGCTGGTGGCGCAGCACCTGATAAAAACGGTTAGTGCAACAAGGCTGATGGGCGCCGAATGCATTATTAGCGGTATACGCCCCGAGATTGCGCAAACTGTGGTGCATTTGGGTATAGACCTATCCAACATCATCACCAAGGCAACCCTGGCCAGCGCATTGGCACATGCCTTTAAAGTGATGCGTTTAGAAGTAAGAAAAATAGGTACCGTTCAAAAATAACATACGATGGATAAAATTCCTATTCTTAGGATGGGATCGTACCTGTTGGTTACCATCCAGGTAGACTTGTACGACCGGCTTGCATTAAACCTGGAGGCCGACCTGGTACAAATGGTGCAAAAAACAAGCGCAAAAGGTGTACTGATAGATATTTCGGCCGTATCCATAGTGGATTCGTTTATGGGCCGCATTATTGGCAATATCGCCGGGATGTGTAAAATACTTGATTCGGAAACCGTGGTTGTGGGCATGCAGCCCGCGGTAGCCATTACCCTGATAGAACTTGGCTTGCCCCTAAAGGGCGTGCACACCGCACTTGATGTGGAAAAGGGAATGGCCCTGTTAAAATCCATGATCGACGAAGATAAATATGACGACGATGATGATGACGAGGGAGCCGATGACCTTATCCTTGAGTAAAGATACCGTACTGGTGGCGAAAGAGCAAGACGTGGTTTTTTTAAAGAACCGGGTTAAGGAGGTTGCCGTTAAAATAAAAATGGGACTGGTTAACCAAACGCGCCTTATAACCGCCGCAAGCGAACTGGTACGTAATATGATGCGCTACGCCAATGGCGGCAATTGCCTTATAGAAGTGGTATCCAGCGGGCGCATAAATGGCGTGCGGCTTACTTTTACTGACAATGGACCAGGTATACCTGATATCGCCGCCGCTATGCGCGATGGTTTTAGCACCGGCAAAAGCCTTGGGCTTGGCCTGCCCGGCACAAAAAGGCTGGTAAATGAATTTGATATAAAAAGTAAAGTTGGGGAGGGCACTACGGTGACAATATTGAAGTGGGCAAATGGTTGATGCAACGCATATAAGTTTTATAGCTAACGATAGAAGCTACTTTTCCCTGATTAAAAAAGAAATACACCGCAATGCTACCCAAGCGGGCATGAGCGCTACCCGGATAAACGAACTGGACCTGGTAGTAGCCGAAATGACCTCGAACCTGTTTAAATATAGCGACGATGGCGAGTTATTGATGGGGGTATTTGCCAATAACGGTGCGCCATACATTGAATTGATAAGCATAGATAACGGCCCCGGGATGATGAACCCGGCTAAAATGATGGTAGATGGCGTATCTACTACAAATACCCTGGGGCATGGCTTGGGCAGCATGAAAAGGCTGTCGGATACGTTTGAACTGTATTCGCAAATTGGCTGGGGTACTATCGCCATGAGCCGTATTTATAACGAACCACAACCGTATAAGCCGAAGCCGGCAGTTACCATGCGCCCCATTGTGGTGGCAAAGCCCGGCGAAACCACCAGCGGAGACGGCTTTGTGGTTAAAAAAACGGAGAAGTATTTTAAAATAATGCTGGCTGATGGTTTAGGCCACGGGCCCGAAGCTAACAGGGCAATTAACGAGGCAGCAGCAGCATTTAAAGTTTTCCCGGATTACAGCCCGACAGAAACGTTGCGGTTTATCCATACCCAGATAAAAAAAACCCGGGGTGCGGTTATCAATATTGTAGGGTACGATATAGAAACCAAAACATGGAGCAGCGCCGGAGTAGGTAATATTGCTGCAAGGATGTTTGGGCCGGTGAGTTTTCGTAACCATATGTCGTACAATGGCATTGTGGGGCATAATATACCTAACACCATGAACGACCAGCAATACCCGGCAGACACATACAACCACGTGATGCTATGTTCTGACGGGATTAAGACGCGGATAGATTTTGCCAAATACCCGCAAATAAATAAATACGACCCTACCGTACTGGCCGCTGCGATATATAAAGACCATGCCCGTCGTAGTGATGATATGTCGGTAGTGATTGCCAAAGTGAATTGAGATGATTAAAGTTGTAACCATTACGCTGGAGAATGAAATGGACCTTGTACTGGCCCACAAGCGGTCGATGAAGGTTGCGGATAGGCTTGGGCTAACTGTTGCCACACAAACTACCTTTGCCACAGCGGTATCAGAAATTGCGCGTACGGTTATAGAGCATACCGACGATGGTATACTGGTGATAGGGCTTTTGCAGAACAAGCAGCGTTATACGCTGGTTGCGTTAGTTACTTACAATAAGGCTATCCGTTTTACAAATGCCGATGCCGGCTTTTATTATGCCCAAAAATTGGTCCCCGAGTTTTTGCTTACCGATGGCGAAGATAAAAACGCCATAGAAATGAAGATAGGGTTGCCGCGTTCGCTTAAGTTGGACCCAACAAAAATAGCAACCCTGAAAAAGTTTTTTGAAGAGGAAACACCTATAAGCGCTTATGACGAAATAAAGCAGCGCAACCTTAGCCTAAACCGCCTGGCCGAAGAGCAGGAAGAAGAAATAAAGCGATCGAGAATTATCGATGAACAAAAAACCGAATTCATCTCTATTGCCAGCCACGAAATTAAAACCCCGATAACCGTTATAAAAGCCTATACCCAAATTGCCAGGAAGCTGGAAGGTGAGTGCAGTGATAAAGTAAAAGATATCCTGAATAAAGTGGACCTGCAAACCACCAAACTGCTAACGCTGGTGCAGCAGTTGCTTGATGTATCGAAGATAGAGAATGGCAGCTTGCTTTATAACAAAGAGCAGGTAGAATTTAACAGTTTTGTAACCGAAATGGTTGATGTATCGCAACACATACTTCCCAACCACACCATTACTGCCCACCTTAGCCAGGATGTGACGGTTATGATAGACCGACTGCGTATGGAGCAGGTATTCTCTAACCTGATAGGTAACGCGGCCAAGTACTCAAAAAAAAATACTGCCATATCGGTAACCTGTTCGCTAACGGCCGATGGGGATGCGCTTATTGCTATAGGGGACGAGGGCATAGGGATGTCTGCCAAAAGCATCGAATCAATTTTTAATAAATTTTACCGCGATCATGATGTAATTCGCACCCACTCTGGCCTCGGCGTGGGGCTTTATATCTCCTCTAAGATTATTTCAGACCACGGTGGCCGCATTTGGGTAGAAAGCAAAGAAGGAGAGGGTTCCACC
>CBFGNE010000164.1:0-7117 GCA_965649995.1 uncultured Mucilaginibacter sp. | reverse complement strand
TATACCCGGTATTAAACAGCACATCCCGCGGATGATCATTTGTATTTTTACCCCCGCATTGCTGGCCTGGTATAGTTTGGCTATCAATTGTTCATCGGCAAGGCTGTTCATTTTAAATATCATGTAGGCCTTTTTCCCGGCTTTGGCCAGCTTTATCTCGTTATCTATCAGCTTGTAAATTGCCGGGCGGGAGTCTATTGGCGATACGATGAGGTGTTTCAGGTCTTTGGGTAAAGTTAACTTTATCAATGCCTTAAATACATTCACCATATCTGCCGTTATCCTTTTATCGGCAGTTAGCAGCGTATGGTCGGCGTAAATTTTTGCGGTCTTTTCGTTAAAGTTACCTGTACTAAGGCATCCGTAATAGGCAGGTTTTCCTTTTTCCATACGGGTAACCAGGCAAATTTTAGAGTGTACTTTATACCCATCAATACCATACAGTACATTTACCCCCTCTTCCTCCAGCCTGTTGCTCCAATAAATGTTATTTTGCTCATCAAAGCGGGCGCGGAGCTCCACGAGGCAATTTACTTTCTTGCCGTTTTTGGCGGCGTTAATAAGGGCGTATATAATTTTAGAATTCTCTGCCAGGCGGTAAACGGTGATGCTGATTTCTTTTACTTTTGGGTCGATAGCGGCCTCGCGTAAAAAGTGGATAACGTAGTCAAACGATTCGTAGGGGGTGCTGATGAGGTAATCGCGTTTCGCTATCATGCCCATCAAACTTTTACCGAATGATAAACCTGCCAGCGGCAAAGCGCGATTCTTGGTGTACTCCAATTCGGGCCTGCCCACGTTGGGGAAACTGATAAAATTTTTGAAATTTTGATAACGGTTGCCCGGAATTAAGTTTTCCCCCTGCAGCCGCATCTTTTTAACCAGGTAGCCCAGCATATCCGGCGGCATTTCGGTATCAAACACCAGGCGCATAGGTTTGCCTTTACGGCGCTTTTGCAAACTCTTGGCCAGCGAATCGATAAATTTCTCGCTTACTTCTTTGTCAAGGTCCAGCTCTGCATCGCGGGTAAGCTGTATGGAGTAGGCCTCTATGCTATCATGCTCAAATATGAAGAAGATATCCTCCAAACTATAGCGGATGATATCGTCCAGCAGGATAATAAACTTAAGTTTATTGGTCTCGGGCAATACCAAAAACCTCGAAAGGCTATCAGGTATCTCTATCAACGCATAGCGGAATTTTTTGCCTTTGGTGAGCTTTACAAAAAAGTAGATCGCCCTATCGCGCAATTCGGGCAATGGCAAATCATCATCCAACATGATGGGAACCAGGGTAGACAGCAGCCGCTCGCGGAAAAAGTCTTTCACAAACTCGCCGCGGGTAACATTTAACTGCGTATCGTTCAGCAGGAATATTTTTTCTTCGGCAAGCTCCTTTACTATAATATTTTCGTAAAGGTTATTGAACTTCTTTTCCTGCTTTACTACGATATTCTTGATTTGGTTAAGCAGTTTTTTGGGGTTATAGCCCAGTATTTCCTTGGCTTTTTCGTTCAGGTTGCTCAGGCGGCTAAGGGTGGCCACGCGTACCCGGTAAAACTCATCAAGGTTGCTGCTGAAGATGGCTAAAAACTTTACGCGTTCTATAAGCGGCACGGTGGGGTCGGCAGCTTCCTGTAAAACCCTGTCGTTAAAATATAGCCAGCTTATTTCCCTGTTAACTAACGGAATGTTCTTAGTATCCATAAAGCACAAATCTGCTTTTTTATTTGTTAAGATAATATTAAATAATTGTGAAGTGTATAAAGCAGCTAAACCAAATATCTGCATTATAGTTTATAGCTTATGCAAATCTTACATTAGCTTTGCAACACAAAAACCATAAAGCCATGCCTTCATTTGATATTGTAAGTAAGATAGACGGCCAAACGCTGGATAACGCTATCAACACCGCAAAAAAAGAAATTTTAAACCGTTACGATTTTAACGGCAGCAAAAGCACGATAGACCTTGATAAAAAAACCAACGAGATAACCATCGTTACCGAAAATGATATGCGCCTGAAAGCGATCATAGATGCGATCATCAGCCGTATGTCTAAACAGCAACTGGACCCTCAATCGCTCGATTTTGGTAAAGACCAGTACGCATCGGGCAACATGATACGTAAGGAGATAAAAATTAAGGAAGGCATTGATAAAGAGGTGGCCAAGAAGGTTGTAAAGAAAATAAAAGACAGCAAGCTAAAGGTAGAGGCCGCCATTATGAACGACCAGGTACGCGTTACCGCCAAAAAAATAGACGACCTGCAAGCTGTTATCAGCCTGTGCCGCACCGAAGATTTTGGGCAGCCTATGCAGTATATTAATATGAGGGCGTAGGTTGGATTTACGATTTTAGATGTACGATTTTAGAATTATTTTGCGGGTTCTAATCGTAAATCGTACGTCTAAAATCGTAAATAAAAAAAAGACCGCCCATTGCTGAGCGGCCTTCTTACTAAACCAAACTTATGAAAACACTCTTCAATTATTTTACAGCTATTTCTCTCGACTGAAATTTAGCTTCTTCTCTTTTTGCAACGGTTAGTTTCAAGATACCGTCGGTATAATCAGCTTCAATTTTTGCGTAATCGGCGCTGTCTGGCAAGGTGAACGAGCGTACAAACGAGTTGTAGCTGTATTCGCGTTTGCTGTATTTTTTTGTTTCCTGGTTGTTTTCGGTTTTCTTTTCTGCCGAAATGCTCAACACATTTTTATCCAGGTTAATTTTAAAATCTTCTTTCTTTAAGCCGGGTACTGCCAATTCTATGTGGAATTCGCTGTCGTTTTCTGCAATGTTAACTGCAGGTACGCGTGCAACCAATTTGTCGCTTAAAAACGAATCGTTAACGATAGAATCGAATACATCGCTAAAGAATGGGTTGGCGTTTGCTTTTAACCCGTTGTTGAATTTTACTAATGTCATTTTTATATCCTCCTGAGTTTTTGTTTTTATTAACTTCGTTGATGATTTATCAACTGTTATACCAACAGTAAAAACCAAACGTTTACAAGACAGAATGTCTGTAAAATAAAAACCTAACAGACAAGTTGTCCTATTATGGCTGAAAAACTAACAGATTACAAGTATAAAACCGATATAGCCATCCGCTTTTCGGATATCGACAGCGTGGGGCACGTAAACAATGCGGTTTACCTCACCTACTTTGAAGTGGCCCGTTTTAATTACTGGCGCGATGTTGCCCACTGGAACTTAAAAGAAACCTGGATAATAGTAGGCCGCTCGGAGGTAAACTACCTTAAGCCCGTTACTATTGAGGATAAGCTGGTTTGCTACGTGCGCGTAACCCGCATAGGCAACAGTAGCTTTGATGTGATGCACGTGCTTACCAAACAAACCGAAAAGGGCGAAGAGATATGCACCACCTGCAAAACGGTATGCATTAGTTACGACTATAATGCCGGGAAATCCATCGCCATACCAAGGGAGGGTAGGCAGAAAATGATAGATTACGATGAGCCGAGGCTGATATTGAATACGAATTAAGCCATATTTTTTCAGCATCGTCATTGGAGCGAAGCGCGGCAACCATCGGCAAGCAAGGCGGATTTGCAGAGCGGCTCTGCTAATCGAGGATTGCTTCGTACTTCGCAATGACGCGATGGAGAAAACGTTAAAAAGCGGCGCACGCGCCGCTTTTTAACGTTGAATGACTACCCGTCCTTTTAGATCACCGCACCGCCACCCAAACTGGACCGGACTGTTATGATCGCAGCATGCAATGCGGACTATCATTTTGCAGGCTGCTTTTTTAAGTAACAAAGGCCACGAAGAAATCCCCGTGGCCTTAGCTTTGAAAAAAAACACTTCGTTAAAATTTCAGTATTAAATAACCTGTCTTGCGGATCGTTTCGGCACCCTTCTTATACTCCAGCGAATAAAAATAAGTACCGGCTTTTTGCAAGGTGCCGTTGGCCGAGCGCCCGTCGAATGCTTTTAAATAATTATCGTAGCCTTTAACGCTGTATATCACATCGCCGTTACTGTTCAAAATTTTAACGGTATTTTGCGGGTAAGCGCCAATGCCATCAATGGTGAAGACATCATTTGCCCCATCCCCATTTGGCGACATCCCCTGGTGGATGTTTAATTCCGGCGTTGTGTTATCGGCCAGTGCCTCTTGTTCTACCAGCATGCGCTTCTGGTTGGTAGTAAGTAACATTACCGGGACAACGGTAGTGGTTACATTTGCACCGTTATACCTGCTTAGGTTATACGCTTCTGTACCTGGAATGCCGTTAAAGGAATTGTACTCCAAAACAATAGCCCTATAAGTGGTTGATGGGCTTAAACCAAGCAAGTTTACCGTATTCCCGGTACCGTTGTAAACGCAGTACCAGCCGTTGATACCTGCCATATCGCCCAGGCCAAAAGTGCTGTTGGGCGCATAGTAGGTATTTTGCTGTACGTTAAGCGCGCCGCTGGTACCCTGTTTAAGAAATACGGCCCGCGCTGCGCCATTGCTGTTTACCCAGCTTAGCGTAGATGATGTTGCCGTAGTATTACGGAATGCTAAAGCAGTGGCATAGCCTGTTGGGGTCTCTACAGGCTTTATAAAGGTTTTGTATGGAATATCGTTTGGTACAAATTGCGGTGCTGTTGCCGGCCCCGTATAAGCCACAACCGCTACGGTGTAAACTACGCCGCCTGTTAATCCCGTTATTTTAACATTCGACCAATCCCAAAACGAGGCAGGGCCGTTATACACACAATACCAGCCGCTGGTGCCTATTTGGTTACCCGAGCCAAACCTGGTATTTGCAGAATAATAAACATTTGCAGGTAATACAGTAGACGCGCTGCCGGTAGAAGCCTTTATAAACACAGCGCTACCAATTACTTCAGGTGATCCGGGGTATCCGCCGCCACGCCACTCAAGCGTACTTGTTGTGGCCGTGGCATCTGAAAAATGTAATTCTGATGCCTGACGGGGCGGTTCGGGTAATTCCGGCGTGGAAAAGTCCTTTGCAAAAGCAGCGAAAGGGAAAATGTACCGCGGGATATCGCCAAACTTATTGAATTCCAGTATGGCAGCCGTGTAACCGGTGCCCGGCGACAGCCCGGTAATATTTACAGTTGAGCCGCTTCCACTGTAAACACATTGCCAGGACGGGGTGTTGCTTAAGTTTGCATTGGCTACAGTGCCAGCGAAATACACCTCCAACTCTGAAGGCGGTGTATCCCCGGCGTATCCATTATTAACTCTTACATATACCCTCCGCATAACGCCGTCGCCCTTTGTCCAGCTTAGGGTAGCAGAGATTGGAGTAGCGTTGCTGATCAATAAAGCGCTTGCCTGGATGTGCGGCAAATCAACCGCTCCACCTATATTAGCCGCTAAAGGCTGAAGAGGCAAATATTGTGGCTTGCTTAGCGTTCCATTATATTCCATAATCGCTATACGATAGCCTTTATAGGGCACCAAGCCCTGCACCGTAAAGCCCGAATCGCTGCCGTTATAAACGCAAAACCAGCCGCTGGTGCCAATCTGGTCGCCCGCATTATAATTCGCTTTAGGCTTATAATAAATATCCAGGGGGAATGGCCTGCCGCTTAAAGCGTCTTTCAAAAATACGGCCCTGCCGTTACCGCTGCCATTGGTCCATTTTATGCCAAGTGTTGTGCCGGTTTGGCTAAATTCACCTGTATAATTAATATTTGATGCTTGCACCCCAACCACTTGGGTTGTAGTAACATTGGCCGGGGCACCTCTGCTGCTTAGGTATTTTTGTGTGCCGTAGTTGCCGTTATATTCTACTACAGCCGCGTGGTAGGTAGTGCCCGCCGTAAGGCCGGTAATATTTACCGTTGAGCCGCTTCCATTGTAAACACAATACCAACCGGTTGTGCCTATTGTTGCGCCCTTAGGAAAGTTAGCATTGGCTTCATAAGCTATGCCATCTAACGGCGCCGGATAGCCGGTTGTGCCTATTTTGATAAATACCGCACGTAAGCCACCGTTGCCTTTTGTCCAACTAAGGGTGGTAGCTGTTTCTGTTGTGTTGCTATATGCAAGGGCTGTTGCATAACCTGTAGGGGCTACCACAGGCGGCGCAGCGTTGAATGTCAAAAATAAGACAACCTGTAAATCCTCTTCTACACCGCCAGAAATATCGATATGATGGATTATCGTACTGTCTTTTTCGTTACCAACCAGGGCCGTTGCCCCGTCCGCACTAATTGCCACAGTTGCAGGGGTAGTTATCGGGGTGTTTAAGCCGGCCAATAAGTTTGTGCCCTGCAATACCCAGTTGCTGCCGTTACGGATGTATTTAAGCACTTTAGTATCGTAACTAACCAGTAGTGCTTTGCCATCTGCTGATAAGGATAGGTTTGATACCGCGTAATAATCTTCGGTGCCGGATATGCCTGCAGCTTCTTTCACCCATATGCCATTTACCCGGTTGTAAGTTACAAATAAGGCGCTCGCTCCGCTCCCCCTAAGTTCGGAACTAACCAGAACGTTGCCGTCGGCACTTAGGGCAAGCGAATTGCTCTCGGGCAGCTTGCCTTGTAGTTGCCAGGCGTTGCCCACCAACCCATACATGGTTGTAGAACCCATAAAATAAGAATACCGGCCAAACCCGCGGGTATTGGCTACAGCGGCGGCCGTTTTACCATCAGCGCTAATAGCAACCTGGTAGCCCGGGTTTGCCGTATAAAATCCGCGGGTAACAGTAGGCTTACCCGGTATTTCAATCACCTGGAACGAATCTTCGGCAGCGTAAAGCGGCATATCCGGTAATTTAGCCCAGGTATTGCCCACTTTGTTAAAAACCTTTACTTTGCCATCGTTAGCATGAGTTGTTTGATTGCTTACACCAATAATTGCTGTACGGCCGTTTGCACTAATGGCCACCGTGCTGCCCGAATCTGCCAGCTTGTACCCGGTCTTATCCCACACTCCGTTACTACGGTTATATATGATCACCGCGCTTGCGTCGGCAAATTGCGAGCCTGCTATAGCTGTATTGCCGTCGGCACTTATCGCTACCGAATTACCCAACCCATTGGCATCGTTATGCCGTGCGGTAGGGCCGTCTACCATCCATTTTCCGCCCTGCCGGCTGTAGAAGGTAATGCCCCCGGCTAC
>CBFGNE010000163.1:0-7235 GCA_965649995.1 uncultured Mucilaginibacter sp. | reverse complement strand
CGGATTGTCAAAACCATCCCAATAAACCCATAACCGGCCGCAGTTGTCACATTTTAGGAACGAACGCATTTGCATGTAAAGTTCTTCGCTATCAATTCGCCCATGAAGCTTATCGTATTTTGTATCGGAGATAAATATCCATTCAAGTGGATTTGGAATGTCCCCGCTGATCCTTATAACGCTTTCGCATTTACATAAAAACTTGCCCATTTACGCCTTGTATATACGAATGTAAAAAACAAAGCGCATTACTTCAATAAATGGTAAACCAAAAATGCGGCCCCATAAGCCAACAGAGTCATATAAGCAAACTGCGCGGCGGGCCAGCGCCAGTCTTTGGTTTCGCGGTAAACTACGGCTACGGTGCTGGCGCACTGCATAGCAAAAGCATAAAACATCATTAGCGAAAATGCTACCGCCAGGGTAAATACAGG
Source organism: uncultured Mucilaginibacter sp. (assembly GCA_965649995.1). Taxonomy (GTDB): domain Bacteria; phylum Bacteroidota; class Bacteroidia; order Sphingobacteriales; family Sphingobacteriaceae; genus Mucilaginibacter. The sequence goes on along the minus strand of CBFGNE010000163.1, from coordinate 6,801 downwards.
GCTGCCATCCGGGTTCCTGGCGTTGCGCATTTTTTGTTGAACCGATTCTATCTTATCGGCATCACCGTCTACACTGTAAATAGTTGCCATGGTGCCTACAAATACTTCCCTCGCGGCAAAAGACGTTATCAAAGCAATACCTATTTTCCAATCAAACCCAATAGGTTTTATAACCGGCTCTATTACGTGGCCTAAAACGCCGGCATAAGAGTTCTCCAGCTTTTCGGTAGCAATAACCCGGGCAAGGCTATCGGGTTTCATACTTTGGGCGTATTGCGGTTGGCTATATTTGGCATCGATGTTTTTAAACCTGTCGCCCGGGCCGTAGGAGGACAGCACCCAAAGTATAATGGATACGGCAATAATTACCTTCCCGGCTTCCAGTACAAAGGTTTTAGCCCTATCGTACATCGAGAATAAAACATTGTTCCACCTTGGCATACGGTAAACCGGCAGCTCCATTATAAAGTAGCCCCGCTCGCGCGATTTTAAAATAAATTTCATCACCCATGCCACAATAACCGCCGATAAAAGGCTAAGGATATACATGCCTGTAAGTGCAAGCCCCTGTAAATTAAATATCCACCAAACGTTGCGGTTAGGGACTACCAGGGCTATCAGCAAAGTATAAACAGGCAATCGTGCGGAACATGCCACCAGCGGCGTAACCATTATGGTGATCATCCTGTCCTTCCAGTTCTCAATGGTGCGGGTACTCATAATAGAGGGTACGGCACAGGCAAAACCGCCGATAAGTGGTACAACCGATTTTCCGTTCAATCCTACCTTGCGCATGATCTTATCCATCATAAAGGTAACCCGCGACATATACCCGGTATCTTCCAGTATGGAGATAAATGCAAACAATATGGCTATCTGCGGGATGAAAACCAGCACGCCGCTTAGGCCGGCAACAACGCCGTCTACAAGCAGGTCGGTTAATGGGCCGGCAGGCAAAATATCACGAAGCCCGCCTTGTATCAGTACAAAAAGGTTTTCGATGAGCGACATAGGGTACTCCGACCAGGCAAATATCGACTGGAACATAAACAACAGTATCCCCATGAAGATAATAAAGCCAAAAACGCGGTGCGTAAGTACCTTGTCTATTTTATTGCTGTGGCTCTCATCATGCGCCGTTACGGGCGTTTTAACCGTATCGTATAAAACATCGTTGATGTAATTGTAGCGGGCTATTGTCTCCGTGGCCTGCGCTTTTTGTGAATGGAAAGAATGTTCCTTTTCCAGTTCCTCTATCCGCTCGCTTTCGGCAGGCGTTAAAAACTTTAAGGTTTCGTGCTGATGGGCTAATTGGAGCGCAAAGTATGGATTATCGGTATTGATCTCGCTGCAAATACTTGCTATCAGCCCCGGTGCGATGGTTGTTACATCAATACTGTCTTCCTGTAAAGCAAATTTATTGGCGAAAGATATGGCCGTTTTTAACTCGTTTATCCCCTCCAGCTTTCTCGCCGAGATGGGCACCACCGGTACCCCCAGTTTTTTAGCCAGCAGATTTATATCGATAGCAACGCCGCCCTTTTTGGCCAGGTCTATCATGTTAAGGGCAATAACAACAGGAATTTTCAGGTCGGCAACCTGGGTGTATAGCAGCAGGTTCCTTTTGAGGTTGGTAGCATCAAGTATAACTACTACCAGGTCTGGCGTAAGTACGGTATCCTTTTCTGCCAATACCGAGAATACGATGGATTCATCACGGCTTTTGGGGTAGAGGCTGTAAGTTCCGGGAAGGTCTATGATCTCGGCGCTACGGCCATCGGGTAATTGAGAATAGCCAACTTTCTTGTCGACAGTAACACCCGGAAAGTTTCCTATTTTTTGGTTTAAGCCTGTTAATGCGTTGAAAAGGGTTGATTTACCGGTATTTGGGTTACCTACAAGTGCTACTCTTATATCAGCTTTCAATGGCTACAATGTACTATTGCAAAATAATGGTTGATGCCTCAAACTTACGCAGGCTAAGCTGATAGCCTGATACGTGTATCGCTATCGGATCGCCGAGGGGTGCAATGCGCGATACCCGTACTTCTTCGCCGGGCAGGCAACCCATTTCCATCAACTTAACAGACATCTCCAGATCGGTAAATTCTTTTACTATCCCGGTTTCTCCTATTTCAAGCTGTGAAAGTGTCATTTGCATTTATTTGTATGCAAATGTATGGTTATTTATACTAAATCCAAATAAGATTAGTGGGAATTTTTAAGAAATTGCTTACACATTGTAAACTTTGGGTTCGGTTTTCTTCATCCCAAAATGCGGGCAGTTACAGTCCTTTTTAAAAATGCCGCATGAGGATGCCACGGCAGCCACAACAAGGGCGATGAACAACATTTTAATTGTTTTCATAATTAATAGCGTTAGCTGTTACCAAAACACTAAATATACCCATGCAAGCACCAACCGTATCAGCAAATAGGTCGGCCGGCTCGCCACTGCGCCAGGTAAAAACATACATCTGCAACACTTCTATCAGCGCACCATAGCTTATCAGTACAATGGTATTTATTACAGCTATTTCAATGCGCAGTCCGCGGGTTTTATATTTACGTATACTGCCATAACAATAAAACACCGCAAGCACAAAAAACAAACCACAATGCGTTATTTTATCAAACCCGGGGAAAAACAATGGCGCCGAAGCAATATTCCCCATAGGCAGGCTGCATATCGCCAAAATAAATAAGGCCCACAAGATAGCGGGCCAATAATGCTTTAAGCGTTTATTCATTAGGCGCCTATAACGCTTTTGTAATCGTCGGCAGACAATAAAGTTTCCGCATCAGCAGCATCCGTAAGGCTGATCTTTACCATCCAGCCATCGCCATAAGGGTCTGTATTTACCAACTCGGGCTGGCTATCCAGTAACGGGTTTATCTCTAAAACCTTCCCATCAAGCGGCATAAACAAGTCTGATACTGTTTTTACGGCTTCAACCGTACCAAAAACTTCTTCTTTGGCAACATCCTGCCCTACGGTATTAATATCAACGTAAACAATATCGCCCAGTTCGCCCTGTGCAAATTCGGTAATACCAATGGTAGCTGTGTCACCATCAACGCGAATCCACTCGTGGTCTTTTGTATATTTTAGTTCGGCAGGAAAATTCATGTCTGTTTAATTTTATGTGTTCAAAAATAATAAAACTTTAAGGGATAACAATAACATAGGCAATTTTAAAGCCGCACAATAACATTCAATTAAAACCAATCAGCAGAAAATATGATAACTATAAAAACAAAAAATAACCTACAAAATGAAAAAGATTAGTTTAGTGGCAATGATAGCGCTTGCAGCGTTATCATTCCAGGCATGTAACAACGCCGCAAAAGACAGCAAAGACACCGCCGACAGCGTGAACGCCGTTAAAGACAGCACTACCGATGGCAGCACAGGCATAGCCGTTGATGAAATGGATGCAAAATTTGCAACCGATGTAGCCAGTGCCGGCCTGGCCGAAGTTGCGGCAGGCAAATTGGCTGCAGAAAAAGCAACCGACCCGCAAGTAAAAGAATTTGGCAGCATGATGGTGATGGACCACACTAAAGCCAACGAAGAATTGATGGCGATTGCCAAAACAAAAAATATTACCCTGCCTACCGCACCAGACGAAGAGCACCAGAAAAAAGCTGCCGAATTAGAAAAAAAATCGGGCAAAGAGTTTGATAAGGAATATGTGGATGCGATGGTTGATGGCCACAAAAAAGTAGCCTCTATGCTGGAGGATGCTTCTAAAAATTGCAAGGACACCGAACTGATGGCCTTCGCTACCAAAACACTGCCGGTTGTAAAAGCACACCTTGCTAAAATTGAAGCCATACAAAAAAGCCTGAAATAAGCTTTGCTTTATATTATTTTGAAGGGAGGGGCGTTTGCCTCTCCTTTTTTTGTGCCCGCCGGTTGCGTAAAGCGGCTTAAATGAATAATTTAGGCAGATAAAACCGCCGACCTCATGAAAAAACATTTACTGATCCTTTTTCTGCTTTTACTCGCTGCCCCAATTTTAAAAGCCCAAAACATCCAAACTAAAACACAAGGCTTTACCAAATACGGCGGCTACTTTAATTTTTACTGGGACGAGAAAGCCGGAAAAGTTTATTTGGAGATAGATAAATTAAACCAGGAGTTTTTATATGTAAACTCCCTCCCCGCCGGCGTTGGCTCTAACGACCTGGGATTAGACCGCGGGCAAATTGGCGATACCCGTATTGTAAAATTCATCAAAATTGGCCCAAAAGTGCTGCTAATACAGCCCAACTACAATTTTAGGGCAGTAAGCAATAATGCAGACGAGCGTAAATCTGTAGAGGAGGCCTTTGCACAATCGGCTATCTGGGGTACCACTGTAGTAGCCGATGATGGCAATAAAGTACTGGTAGACCTTACGCCACTTTTGCTGCGAGACAACCACCACCTTGCCGATAGGCTTGGCGATAACGGGCAGGGCAATTTCAGTGCAGATGAAAGCCGTTCTGCAGTGTACCTCCCCAACACCAAAAGCTTCCCCGATAATACAGAGTTTGAAGCCATTATTACCCTGGCAGGAAAAGCCAGCGGCGCTGAGATCGGTTCGGTAACGCCGGATGCTAATGCGATAACCGTACGCATGCATCAATCTTTTATAAAACTGCCCGACGATAATTATAAACCCCGCAAGTTTGATACCCGGTCGGGTTACTTTGGCATCGAGTATATGGATTTTGCCACGCCAATTGGCGACCCTATTGTAAAACGGCTGCTGAGCAGGCACCGCCTGGAGAAAAAAGATCCCTCGGCAGTACTGAGCGAGCCTGTAAAACCCATTGTATACTATGTAGACCGTGGCGCACCCGAGCCCGTACGCAGCGCGTTAATGGAAGGCGCAAGTTGGTGGAACCAGGCATTTGAAGCCGCTGGCTATAAGAATGCCTTCATTGTGAAGCTTCTCCCCGAGGATGCCGACCCCATGGATATCCGTTATAACATTATCCAATGGATCCACCGCTCCACACGGGGTTGGTCGTACGGGGCATCCATAAACGACCCGCGCACGGGTGAAATTATCAAGGGGCAGGTGTCCTTAGGTTCGCTGCGCGACAGGCAGGACTTTTTAATTGCCGAAGGCTTGCTGCAACCTTATGAAGACGGCAAACCCGTAAGCGATAAAATGCTGCAGCTGGCTTTGGCAAGGCTACGCCAGTTAGCAGCACACGAAGTTGGGCACACGCTTGGCTTGCAACATAATTTTACCGCCAGTGTAAACGATAGGGCATCGGTAATGGATTACCCGCCACCCGTAGTTAGCCTTAATGCCGATGGCACGATAGACGTTAGCAAAGCCTACAAAACCGAAATTGGCGGTTACGATAAACGCGCGATATTGTACGGCTACCAGGATTTTGCAAAAGGCACTAACGAGGATGATGCGCTGAAAGCCATTATTACCGAAACCATTAAACAAGGATACCTGTACATTTCCGACGAAGATGCACGCCCTGCCGGCAGCGCGCACCCGCAGGCCCACCTTTGGGATAGTGGCAATAATGCTGCCGACGAGTTGAACAGGCTGATGGCATTGCGCAAGCAAGTAATCAACAATTTTTCGGCTAAAGCTATAAGGCAGGATGCCCCAATGGCTACATTGGAAGAAGTTTTGGTGCCGATGTACCTTATCCACCGCTATCAAACCGAAGCTGCATCAAAAATGCTGGGTGGCTTGTATTATAGCTTCGCCCTAAAAAATGACGGGCAAACCATCACTAAATTTGTACCGCCTGCCGAACAATGGAAAGCTTTTGATGCCTTAATGGGCACGCTAAAACCGGATGCGCTGGCACTGCCCGAAAAACTGATTGCCATGGTACCGCCGCGCCCCACAGGCTATCCGCGTACCAGAGAAACCTTTAAATCGCGCACCGGGGTAACGTTCGACCCAATGGCCGCGGCAGAATCTGCTGCGGGTACCACGCTTTCTTTTATGTTAAACCCCGAACGGGCAGCAAGGTTGATAGAATACCAATCGCGCGATAATACCCAACCCGGTTTATTACCTGTATTGAACAAATTAGTTGCCCAAACCTGGAAAGCACCGCAACCCCTCGGCTACAAAGGCGAGTTGCAACGGCTGGTGAATAATTTAACGCTGAAACAGATATTGCAGTTAGCCGCCAATACCAATGGCGCCGAAAACGTGCGTAGTATTGCCTTGCTGCAAATCGACGAAATGAAAAAATGGATGCAAATCGCTATGCAGACAGCAACAGATAGCCGTAAAGCAAATCTGCTGTTCGGTTTATCGCAAATCAGCCAGTTTGAGAAAACACCGGATAAATTCCAACCTGCAAAACCATTGGCCATGCCCGATGGTTCGCCAATTGGTGCGGATGAGGATATGGCTTATTAATAATTAAACAAAAGCCGCTATCTTGCGGCGTTTAAATAAAAAACATGGCAGCACCAATTGTAACAGGGTTAATGGCCTACGGCATGTCGGGCAGGATATTTCATGCTCCCTTCATCCATACTAATCCCGGCTTTACGTTAAAGGGGATTGTTGAACGAAGCCAAAAAAAGGCATCTTCAGTTTATCCGGATATCATCAGCTACAACAGTATTGATGAACTGCTAAACGACGAAGAGGTTGAGCTCATCATTGTAAACACACCCAGCAACCTGCACCTGGAGCATGCCATAAAAGCCCTGCGTGCCGGCAAGCACGTACTGGTAGAAAAACCCGCTGCAGCTACAGCGGCACAGGTAAAGGAGTTATTTGATGTTGGCCGCGAAACCGGCAAGCATGTAAT
>CBFGNE010000162.1:0-7249 GCA_965649995.1 uncultured Mucilaginibacter sp. | reverse complement strand
TTACTGGTTCAAGTAACAGCATACAGCAAGGTTTCTTTAACTCTACAATAGGTAATGCTGCTACAACCTGGGAAAGGGATTATATTGCCAACGTTGGTTTTGATGCAACGTTATTTAACAAATTAGATTTGTCGATAGAGTACTATCAAAAAAGGTCTACAAACTTATTGTTTAACCCTGCATTACCTGCAACAACAGGCGGCGCCTTACAACCATCTATTAACACAGGTGAAGTGCGTAACAAAGGTATAGATGCATCGGTAGCATACCGCGACAAAATCGGTAGCGATTTAGGTATCACGGTAGGCCTTCAATTCACTTCATACAAAAACGAAATATTTGATATACCAAGTCCATTTACTGTTGTTGGTAGCCGTATCGGCGATATCTCCCGCCAGGCAGAAGGGCATCCGGTGGGTTCATTCTATGGTTATGATGTAATTGGTTATTTTGCCTCTGCTGCTGATGTAACCAGTTCACCTACACAGGCTGATGCAGCACCAGGCCGTTTCAAATACCGTGATGTTAATGGCGACAAGAAGATCACAAGCGATGACCGTACTTATTTTGGTAATCCAAACCCTGACTTTACTTACGGTTTAAACTTAGGCTTAAACTATAAAGGTTTTGATTTGAGCGCCAACTTCTACGGTTCTCAAGGTAACGATAACTTTAACTATGTTAAATACTGGACTAACTTCTATAGCTCGTTAACCGGTAACAAAGGTAACGACTTGTTATACAACTCATGGAGCCCGACTAACCTGAACCCTAAAGCGCCTATTGCCGAAGCTGCAAGTACCTTTAGCAGTGCAGGTGTAGTTAACTCTTACTACCTCGAAAATGGTTCGTTCTTAAAAATGCGCCAGGTACAAGTAGGTTATACCTTTAAAGGTGGCCTTAAACAAATCGGTGCTGATAAATTAAACGTTTATATACAAGCTGTAAATCCATTCACAATTACAAAATACACCGGCCTTGATCCTGAATTGCAGGCTGTTACTGGCAACAGCAACGGCGTGGATTTTGGTAACTATCCAAGTTCCGAGCGTAAATTCATCCTGGGTGTGCGCGTAACATTTTAATTAGAAAGAATTTAAAAGTTTTAAAGATGAAAAAATTAAGTAACAAAATTATTATTGTGGGGTCCATAGCCACGCTTGCCTTCTCTGTGTCGTGTAAGAAGTTTTTGGAAAAAACCCCCACAGGTTCGCTAAACCAAATCGTTTTGGCGAATAAGGCGGGTGTTGATGGTTTATTGATCGGAGCTTATGCACTCCTTGATGGCGTTTACAACGGCCAGGCCGGTGCTACATGGTCTACCGGTACCGACAACTGGATCTATGGTAGTGTTGGTGGGGATGATGCGCACAAAGGCTCTACCCCGGGTGATCAGCCAAGCGCTGCGGATATTGAGGCCCGTACGCAGAATGGCGTAAACGATTACCTTGACCCGAAATGGAGAATGAACTTTGCTGGCGTACAACGTGCAAATGATGTGATCCGCGAAATTCCTATGGTAAAAGATGGTTCAATGTCTGCAGATAACATTGCCCAGGCAACCGCCGAAGCTCGTTTCCTGCGTGGATTTTATCACATGGAGTTAGCCAAATTATGGAGGAATGTTCCTTACGCTGACGAAAGCATCACCTACGATGCCGGTAACTATACTGTTGGTAACCCTGGCCCGATATGGGACAAAATTGCTGCAGATTTTGCAGCTGCCGCAGCGGTATTGCCTGAAACACAGCCACAAGTTGGCCGTGCAAACAAATGGGCAGCTAAAGCTTTCCAGGCAAAAGCGCTGATGTACGATCATAAGTACCCTGAGGCGTTTACTATCTTAAAAGATATAATTGCCAATGGTAAAACAGCAGGTGGTGCTAAGTACGCTTTGGTACATTATGCCGACAACTTTAACCCATCAAAAAAGAACGGCCCTGAAGGTGTATTCGTAGTACAAACATCTGTTAAAGACGGTGCCAACGGTTTAAATGGTAACGCTGGTAGTACACTTAACTTTGCCGCCGGCGGCCCAGCTTCATGCTGCGGTTTCTTCCAGCCATCGTTTAGTTTTGTGAACGCATTTAAAACAGATGCAGTTACAGGCTTACCTTTAATAGATACTTACAACGATGCAGATTTGAAAAACGACCAGGGTATCAGCGAATCAGCTGCTTTTACACCGTCAACTGAAACAATCGATTCACGTTTAGATTGGTCTGCCGGCCGTCGTGGTATCCCTTACCTTGACTGGGGAATTCACCCGGGAAAAGCATGGGCTCGTGACCAGGATGATGGTGGCCCATACAGCCCTATCAAAAACGTTTACTACCAGGCAGCACAGGCTACCACTTCTGATACTTATGGTGGTTGGGCGGCTAACCAATCAACATCTAACAGCTACAACGCTATCCGTTTTGCCGATGTGATACTTTGGGCTGCAGAATGCGCCGTTGAAGCAGGCGATTTTCCGGCTGCCATGGCTTACGTAAACCAAATCCGTACACGTGCAGCTGATGCAACCGGTTGGGTGCATACTTATGTTGATGCATCTAAACCTACGGGCGGGTACACAAGCACTCCTGCAGCTAACTACAAAGTTGGTTTGTATACTATAGCTTCATTTACCGATAAAGCAGCTGCGCGTAAAATTGTGTACTTCGAACGCAGGCTTGAATTTGGTATGGAAGGCCACCGTTTCTTCGACTTACAACGTTGGGATGCGATAACCGGCGGCCCAATGGGTGCCGGCTATATGGGAGCGCAGATCAACTTCTATCTTGCTCACGAAAATGCCGTGCCAAACTTCCCTATCCTGTTGTTAAAACAGGCTAAGTTTACAGTTGGTAAAAACGAGCTTTATCCAATTCCTCAGGCTCAGATTGATATCACTGCAGGTAGTATCAAACAAAACCCTGGTTATTAATACTTAACCGGTAATTTATACAAAGAGGAGGGGGTTTTTACCTCCTCCTCTTTTTTTATAATCATATATTTGTGTACTATTGAATTTCATGAGACCTATCAACCCAATATTGTTTTTGCTGTTTTTTGCAGCACTTGCCTCGTGCAAAAAAACTACTACCCTTTTCGAGAAGGTAGATTCATCGCACTCCGGTATAAAATTCAATAACGAAATTGTAGAGAACGACTCTATCAACCCGCTGGACATGTTGAATATTTATAACGGCGGGGGCGTGGGCATAGGCGATTTTAACAATGATGGCAAGCAAGATATTTATTTTATTGGCAATGCCGTGCCAAACCGTATGTACCTTAATAAAGGCGATATGCAGTTTACCGATGTTACCGAAAAGGCTGGCGTAGGCGGCAAAGGTGGCTGGGGCAGGGGAGTAGCTGTGGTGGATATTAACAATGACGGCCTAACAGACATCTATGTATGTAATACCCTGCTAAAAAGCGCCGAAAAGCGCATGAACTTGCTTTATATTAACCAGGGGGTTGATAAGGATGGCATACCAAAATTTAAGGAAGAAGCAAAGGCCTACGGGCTCGATATAAACGTACACTCAACCATGGCATCGTTTTTTGATTACGATAACGATGGCGACCTGGATATGTACCTCACCGTTAACGAAGCCCAATCTACCGATAACACCAGTGCATTTAGGTACCTGGCTACAGATGGCACAGGCCGTAGCACCGGCAGGATGTACCGTAACGACTATAACACCGTACTTAAACACCCTGTTTATACCAATGTTTCTAAGCAGGCAGGCATATTAACAGAGGGATACGGCCATGCCGCTACCGTTGCCGATATAAACCGCGACGGATGGAAAGATATTTACGTAACCAACGATTTTTTGCCCAATAACATTTTATACATCAATAACCACAACGGCACCTTTACCGACCGTACAAAAGAATATTTTAAACACACTGCCACCAGTGCTATGGGGCAGGATATACAAGACATTAATAACGACGGCCTCGCCGATGTTTTTGAACTGGATATGGACCCCGAGGACAACTACCGAAAAAAAATGTTTATGCCAGGTACATCCTACCAGTTATACCAAAATTTTGACCATTACGGATACCAGTACCAATATAACCACAATACATTACAACTAAACCAGGGCCCGCGCCTTGGCCAAAACGACTCGACAGGTGCACCGGTATTTAGTGAAGTTTCGTTTTTGAGCGGCGTTGCCCAAACCGATTGGAGCTGGGGCCCTATGATAACTGATTTTGATAATGACGGATTTAGGGATATAGTAGTAACCAACGGTTATCCGAGAGACGTAACCGACCACGATTTTATCGCCTTTCGTAACGAATCGTATGCGGTTGCTACAAAAAAACAGGTGCTCGACCAGATACCTATTGTGAAGATACCCAACTATGCATTCCACAACAATGGCAATCTGGGGTTTGAAGACGTTACAAAAACCTGGGGGATGGATATAGCCTCCTTCTCTAACGGTGCGGCTTATGCCGATCTCGACGGCGACGGCGCAATGGATATGGTGATCAACAATATTGATGACGAACCCTTTCTCTACCGCAATACATCGCGCGATAAAGACAAAGATGACAACCATTACCTGCAGGTACAGTTTAAAGGAGATGCCAAAAATGTAAGCGGTATAGGAGCGTGGGCAGATATTTACTACGATAAAGGCAAACACCAGGTGTATGAGAATACGCCGTTCAGAGGATATCTATCAACTATTCAAAATATTGCCCATTTTGGTTTGGGGAAAATAAACCACCTTGATTCGGTGGTTATTAAATGGCCCAACGGTAAACAGCAACTGCTTAAGAATGTAAAAGCCGACGAAACCCTGGTGGTTAACATGGCCAACGCAGGGCAAAATTACACATTAGGTACGCCGCCAATAAACACATCATCGTTGTTTACCGAGGTTACCCGGTCGGTAGGTGTCAATTACATTCACCAGTCCGACGATTTTATCGACTTTAACATCCAGAAATTATTGCCCCACAAGTTATCCGAGTACGCACCCGCTGTAGCGGTTGGCGATGTAGATGGCAATGGCTTTGATGATATGGTTGTTGGGGGTACTACTAAATACCCGGCACAAGTATTTTTACAGCAGGCAACGGGTAAGTTTAGCCAACGCAGCCTGGTTAGCGGCATAAACCCTACCGACAAGTATAAAGACGAAGGGTTGCTGTTATTTGATGCAGATGGCGATGGCGACCTGGACCTGTATGTTGCAAGTGGCGGCTACGAAGACGAACCGAACTCAAAATCGTACCAGGACAGGGTATACGCTAATGATGGCAAAGGCAATTTTATGCTGCAACCAAATGCTTTGCCGGCAAACTTCACAAGCAAGCTTTGCGTTAAGGCAGTTGATTATAATAAAGATGGCTCCTTAGATCTGTTTGTATCGGGCCGGGTTGACCCATGGAACTACCCTAAACCGGTATCGAGCTTTATATTGCGCAACGAAAGCAGAAACGGGCAGATAAAATTCACCGATGCTACACCGGCCGCGGCCAAAGAGCTTAACAATATCGGGCTGGTTTGCGATGCATCCTTTACTGACTACGATAGCGATGGCTGGCCAGACCTGGTTATTACAGGCGAATGGATGCCAATTACTTTCCTGAAGAATGATCACGGCGTATTTAAAAATCAAACGCCTGCGACCGGTATAGCTGATAAACTGGGTTGGTGGAATACCATTGCGGGAGGAGATTTCGATCATGACGGCGACGTAGATTATATTGTAGGCAACACCGGCACAAACACCTTTTACAAGGCCAGCCAGGAGTACCCAATGTACATTACTGCCAAAGATTTTGATAATAACAACAGCTTTGATGCCTTTCCCTCGTTGTTTTTAAAGGATAAGGACGGGAAGATGCAGGAGTTCCCGGCACATACACGCGAGGATATTGTGAAGCAGATGATTAGTATGCGCGTAAGGTTCCAAAACTATAAATCATTCGCCTTAGCTACCATGGATTCGGTACTAACGCCTGAAATGCGCAAGGGTGCTTTACGCTTAAAAGCTAATACGCTTCAATCGGCTTATTTGCGTAACGATGGGGGTGGCAAATTTACCCTGTTGCCATTGCCGGTAGAGGCACAGATATCGCAACTGAGCGGTATGGTAATAGATGATTTTGATGGCGATGGCAACCTGGATGTTGCTTTAAATGGCAACGATTACGGCACTGAAGTAAGCACAGGCCGTTACGATGCATTTAACGGTTTATTATTAAAAGGCGATGGTAAAGGCGGCTTTAAACCCTTAACCATTTTGCAAAGCGGGCTTTACATACCCGGCGATGGCAAAGCCCTGGTAAAACTGCGCGGGGCAGGCGGCCGCTACCTGCTGGCAGCAAGCCAGTATAAAGGTGCGCTTAAAATATTTCAATTAAATAAACCGGTGCAGGCAGTAGCCCTGCAGCCGATGGATATGTTTGCCACCATCAGGTATAAAAACGGGACAACTATAAAACAAGAATTTTATAATGGGCAATCGTTCTTGTCACAGTCGGGCAGATTTTTTAATATTGATGGCTCAATGGCGTCGGTAACCGTTACTGATAATGTTGGCCACAAACGAAATATACCTGTTAACTAACCTATTACCATTTAAATTATGAGATACTTTAAAGCATTATTTGCCGCTGCCCTTTGCTTCGCTATGTTTAGTTGCGGCAATAAAGCCACCATCCCCCTGAAGAGCGACGCAGATGTACTGCACGAAAATGTAGACCAGCTAACGCAAGTGATTATATATGATGTATTTACACCACCGGTTGCTGCCCGTATATACGGTTATACCTCACTTGCGGCTTACGAGGCCATGCGGTACTCTAATCCTAAATACAACTCTATTGTAAGCCAATTAAAGGGCTTCAAAAAGATGCCGGAACCGGAGAAAGGGAAGAAATACAATTATGCCCTTGCGGCTACAAAGGCTTTTTTTACGGTAGCACACAAGGTGACATTCTCCATCGATACCCTAAAAAAATACGAAGACAAAGTATTTGCGATGTACAAAGATAACCTTGATACGGCAGAGTTCTCTCGTTCGGCAGACCTTGGCGAAAAAATAGGTAAGGCCATATTGGCTCGCTCGGCATTTGACAATTATCCCCAAACACGCGGCAAACCTCGTTTTTTAGGCAGTAACGACCCCGGCAAATGGCGCCCTACCGCGCCTGATTACCTGGACGGCGTAGAATATTGCTGGGGTACTATGCATACATTTGCCATAGATACATCTACCCAATT
>CBFGNE010000161.1:0-7286 GCA_965649995.1 uncultured Mucilaginibacter sp. | reverse complement strand
ACTTAGGGTATGGCTTCCGCATTGGCAAACACCTTTCGTTAGGCGCAAATGCATCCTATATATTCGGCAACTTAAAAGAAACGCAATCAACTGAAATACCCGACCTTTTTGGAACTTTAAACTCAAGGGTAGAAGAAAGTAACAGCATCCACGGCATTAACTTCGATTACGGCGCACAATACAGCATCGATTTTTCGGAAAAAAAGCACCTTGTATTAGGTTACTCGGCCTCGTCGAGTTCAAAATTAACCACCCAAAACAGCTTTGTGGTTAGCAGCTATTTTACCGAAGCCGGGGACGAAGGCGTGGCTACTGATAGCCTTATAAACAGGCAGGATGCAAAATCCAAAATAAACCTGCCACTGATAAACCACTTTGGCATTAGTTACCAGCACGATGGCAAGTATTTAATAGGTGCCGATTATACTATTGGCAATTGGAGCGCACTTACCGTTGCTGGTGTAAATAAAGGCTTGCAAAACAGCAAAACCTTAAATGTTGGCGGGCAAATAACCCCTAATATAAACTCTTTATCAAACTATTTTGCAAGGGTTGATTACCGTTTTGGGTTGATATACGACCAAACTTATCTTAACGTAAACAGCACCAATATAAAAAGGTACGCCGCCACCTTCGGCATGGGTTTACCTCTTCCGCGTAATAACACCGCTTTTTACAAAATAAACCTTGCGGCAGAGTATGGTAAAAGAGGCACCCTTACAAACGGCCTGGTAAAAGAAAGTTACATAAACCTGCACCTGTCCTTCACACTTAACGACCTTTGGTTTGTGAAATACAAATACGATTAATATTTCTCCCCGCATGCGCAGCAGGCCATCATTCTTTACCATTTTTTTGCCAGCACTATCAATGGTTATGCTGTTAGCTGCCTGCGAAAACGATATAAATAAAATTAAAGCTATTGCCGCTGCCGACGCTACCAAGCCAATACAACAAACTTCCGATATCGATGTGATCTTTAGCGATTCGGCTATAGTAAAGTTCAGGCTTACCGCGCCTTTGATGGTGGAATATATGACACCCAAAAATCCTTATAAGGTGTTACCCAAAGGCGTTAAAATAATTTTTCTGGATAAAGATGTTAAAGAGGCCGGAAATATCATTGCCGATACTGGTTTTATGCGCGATGACAATAAGCTTATCGAGTTTCGTAAAAATGTTGTCGCTAAAAACGCAGAAGGAACGGTCTACAAATCGGATGAATTGATTTGGGACCAAAAAAAGAAAATTTACTATTCTAACAAACCCGTGGAGATGACAAAAGTTGGTGGCGATATCATGCGGGGTACAAGCTTTACAAGCGACGATAACCTAAAGCACCCAATATTTCAAAATTCCACAGCAGTAATTCACGTAAACGGCGACGGCTTAACGCAACAATAACACAAATTCGATACACAAAAATTTGTGTTATAGAATTTTAGTAAAAGTTGTATCTTGCGCCTCTTTTTGAGTAATATAAAATATATAAGAGTTATATGGGTATCATGAGTTATTTGCGGGAGCGGATGGGAACAATTCTCGCAATCGTTATTGGTTTAGCGCTTTTGGCGTTTGTGGCAGGCGAAGTTATCAAGTCGGGCAGTTCTATTTTTAGGGATAACAACAGCGAAATTGGCGAAATAAACGGGTCAACTGTTAGTTATAAAGAATTTAGCGACAGGCTGGAGCTTTCTACCGCACAGTTTAAACAACAGTCGGGCCAAAGCATTTCGCCACAAATAACTAACTACTTACAGGAAACCACCTGGAACCAGTTTTTAACTGACAGGTTGCTTAGTAAGGAAATTGAAAAATTAGGCATAACTGTTGGCGATGCAGAAGCGCAGGCAATGGTAAGCGGCGCCAACCCCGATCCGCAAATTGCTCGCCAGTTTACCGATCAGCAGACCGGCCAGTTTAGCCGCGAGAGGCTTAACCAGTTCTTAGGCTACCTGCAATCAGGCAAGGCAGATACCACGCAGCTATCGCAATGGGGTGCTTTCCTTAAAGAACTGATAAAAGATAAAAAAAGGCAAAAATATATGGCGCTGGTAGGCAGCGGGCTGTACGTAAACTCGCTTGATGCGCAGGACGATTACCTTGCTAAAAATAAGCTGGCCAATTTTAAATACACCGTTTTGGATTATGCTTCGATACCGGATGACAAAGTAACATTATCTGATGATGATTACAGCGCTTACTATAACGAGCATAAAGCAGAATTTAAAAACAAACAGGAACTGCGCAGCTTTGATTATGTAAGCTTTAACGCAGCACCTTCTAAAGAGGATAGCCTGGCCATAAAAGCACAGGTAGATAAATTGGCTGCTGATTTTAAAGCATCAACTACCGATTCGTTATTTGTGCAAATCAACTCCGAAACAAAAACGCCTATCGTTTACCAAAAGAAGGGCCAGTTAGACCCTAAGTTAGATTCGGTGATGTTTACTGCCGAAAAAGGCTTTGTATTTGGCCCGTACCTGTCAAACGGCAGCTACAAAATATCTAAATTAATCGACAGCAAAGTTGGGCCCGATTCGGTTAAAGCACGCCACATCCTTTTAGACCCTAATAAAGAAGGCGGGCTGGATAAAGCACAAGCTAAAGGAGACTCTATTAAGAAGCTCATAGCCGCCGGCAAATCATTTGCCGACCTGGCCAACCAATTCTCAACCGATAAGTCGGCCAACGAAAAAGGCGGTAGCCTGGGTACTTTTGCCCGTGGTACTATGATCCCAGCTTTTGATGATGTTGTTTTTTCTGCCAAAAAAGGCGAGGTTAAAGTTTTTACTACTCAATTTGGTGTCCACATTGTAGAGATCGAAAATCAAATAGGCTCATCAAAAGTAGTTAAAGTTGCTACTGTTGATAAAACGTTAGAAGCAAGCCAAAAAACACAAAACGAAGTTTACAACAAATCGCAGGCATTCTTGGGTTCGTTAACTAAAGACAATTTTGAAGCACAGGCTAAAAAAGCCGGCCTAACTGTTAAGAAAGCAGAAGACGTAAACGGAACCGCAGCAAGCTTACCTGGGCTTGATAATGCCCGTGCCCTGGTAAAATGGGCATTTAAGGCAGAAAAGGGCGCTTTTTCTGAAGAAGTTTACCCAATTGGCGACCAGTATGTTGTTGGCCAGTTAACCGAGATAAAACCTATAGGTTATTTAAGCCTCGAGTCGGTAAAAAAACAAATAGAACCTGCTGTAAAAGTAATAGTTAAGGGTAAACAACTTGCCGCGAAACTGCAGTCTGCATTAAACGGAGCTTCGTCTATCGACCAGGTTGCACAAAAAGCAGGCAGCAAAGTAGCGCCAGTACAAAACATCGTGTTTGCAAATCCGGTTATCCCTGGCTCTGGCCCGGAATATAAGCTGATTGGCGCTATCTTCGGATCGCAGCCAAACAAACTGTCTAAACCTATTATAGGCACCCAGGGTGTATATGTTTACACACTTGATAGCTTTATAAACCCGGCTGCGCTAACAAACGCAGTAAGAGAGAAACAAACTTTAGGAGCGTCGCTTGCGCAGCGTGCCGATGGCGAGGTGCTTGAGGCCCTGAAAGATAAGGCGAATGTAAAAGATAACCGCGCTAAGTTTTTATAAGCTAAATTTAAAGTAATTTTACATCCGGCATTGCGTTATGGCATTGCCGGATTTTTTTTGCCTTTAAATATCATGGAAATACAGGAAAACATTATTAACAAAGTTGCGCAAAGCGGGCTGGTAACGTTGGACCCTGCGCAGTTTTACCCACAAGGCGAGCGGGTGGTTTACGATATAAAAGATAATTTATTTCATGGGTTGATGCTGCGCGAAAAAGATTTCCGCGAGTTTGTAAAAGAGCACAACTGGGCGCAATACCAGGATAAATATGTAGCCGTAACCTGTAGCGCCGATGCTATTGTACCTGCATGGGCGTACATGTTGCTGGCAAACCGCATGGCGCCGTATGCAAAAGAAGTGGTTTTTGGCGATGCTGAAGTATTAGAAACCGTTTTGTTCGTAAAACAAATAGCAACAATGGATGTGGAGCAATACCGCGATCAGCGCCTGGTAATTAAAGGTTGCGGGGATATCCCTGTGCCGGTATCGGCCTACGTTGAGCTTACCAAAAAATTAACATCTGTTGCA
This sequence comes from uncultured Mucilaginibacter sp., assembly GCA_965649995.1. Lineage (GTDB taxonomy): Bacteria > Bacteroidota > Bacteroidia > Sphingobacteriales > Sphingobacteriaceae > Mucilaginibacter. The sequence continues at coordinate 3,150 of CBFGNE010000161.1, read as the reverse complement.
AAAAGCCTGATGTTTGGCGAGCCATGCTCTACAGTGCCTATTTATAAACGCCGCGATTAAACTGTAGGGCATTTATCTGGTCTATTGGGTTCGATATCAATTAAATGAAGAAATATTACATAGTGCTGCTATCGCTCTTCTGTTTAGCAGGGGCACATGCCCAGGAAGCCGCGAAAACCGACGAAGTGGTGTTCCAGGCAGGCGAGCAGATCACCTATAAGTTAAAGTACGGTATTTTTACAGCTGCCGAAGCAGTGATAAACGTAGAGCACAGCACGCAAAAGTTTGATGGTAAGGATGCGCTTCGCATCCATGCAGTAGCAAACACTGCAGGTACATTTAACCTGCTTTTTAAAGTGCGTAACCAATACCAAACCTTTGTAGACCCCAAAACATTGCTGCCCTACTATTATTCAGAAGAAAGGAAAGAGGGTGGGTATAAACATAATGACAAAGTGATATTCGATCACGAAAAGGGCATCATTACCGCCAACAGTGGCACCTACCCTTTTAAAGGGAATGTTTTTGATTTTTTATCGGCTTATTACTTTGCACGTAATGTGGATATATCAGGCCTTAAAATAAATGATAAGCTCGACTTGAGGTATTTCCTGGAGGATGGCATTCATACGCTTACCATTACCTATTTGGGTAAAGAACACGTAAAATGCGGCCTGGGCACCTTCAATTGTTTAAAATTCAACCCAACTATTATCCCGGGGCGCATCTTCCGCAAAAACAGTAAGCTATATTTGTGGATCACTGATGATAAGAACCGGATACCGGTAAAGGCACATGTAGAACTGGTTGTTGGCAGCCTGGTGATGGACCTTACGCAGGCAAGCGGGCTTAAATATGCTTTAAACCCGGTAAAAAAATAATTATGATAGAAGTAGGCAGCGTTTTACTGCACGAGGATGTAGTAAAAGAAAATTTTGTGTGCAACTTAAACAAGTGCAAAGGCGCTTGTTGCCTCGAAGGCGATTCGGGTGCGCCATTGAATTATGATGAATTAGATGTGCTGGACGAGATATACCCCAAAGTAAAGCCTTTTATGACGCCTAAGGGCATTGCCACCGTAGAAGAGGTTGGAACCTATGTAACCGATTTTGAGGGCGACTACACAACCCCCTGCGTTGATACCAATAAAGAATGTGCTTATGTTACCTGGGAAAATGGCATCACCAAATGTGCCATAGAAAAAGCGTACGAACATGGCGCCATTACCTGGCAAAAACCTATATCATGCCACTTATACCCTATCCGCATAACGGCCTACCCCGAGTTTGATGTTTTAAATTATGACCGATGGAGCATTTGCAGCCCGGCCTGCAGTTTTGGAAGCGAACTAAAGGTGAAGGTACACGAATTTTTAAAAGGCCCGCTTATCCGTAAATACGGCGAAGATTGGTATCGCGAACTGGAAGATACTGTTGCAGGAATTTAAAATATTAACAGGTTTGTAGGCGAGCTTATACCCGCAATTTCGAGAATTTTGGTAATATTGCAATTATATAATTGCTTACCCTAATATTCGTTAATGAAAAAAGCTTTAATTACAGGTATCACAGGTCAGGACGGCGCATACTTAGCTGAATTTTTATTAAAAAAGGGATACGAAGTTCACGGTGTAAAACGCCGGTCGTCTTCATTTAACACCGACCGGATAGACCACTTATACCATGATCCGCACGAAAGAGGCGTAAAACTACACCTCCACTACGGCGACCTAACCGATTCAACAAATTTAATACGGCTTATACAGGAAATTCAGCCCGACGAAATCTACAACCTTGGTGCCCAAAGCCATGTTAAAGTAAGTTTCGATACACCCGAGTATACCGCTAATGCAGATGGCATAGGCGTACTGCGCATCCTCGAAGCTATCAGGCTATTAGGCCTTACCAAAAAAACCCGCATTTACCAGGCCTCAACATCCGAACTTTATGGATTGGTGCAGGCAGTGCCGCAAAGCGAAGACACACCTTTTTACCCACGTTCGCCTTATGCGGTGGCCAAACTATACGGCTACTGGATAATTGTTAATTACCGCGAAGCTTACGGCATGTATGCCTGCAATGGTATCCTTTTCAATCATGAAAGCCCTATACGCGGCGAAACTTTTGTTACCCGCAAAATTACCCGTGCTGTTGCTAAAATATCCTTAGGCCTGCAAACCTGTCTTTTTGTTGGTAACCTTTCTGCACAGCGCGATTGGGGACATGCTAAAGATTATATAGCAGCTATGTGGTTAATGCTACAGCAAGATAAGCCCGAAGATTATGTTATTGCCACAGGTGTGACAACCACGGTAAGAGAATTCATTAAAATGTCATTCCTTGAACTGGGTGTAGAGGTAGAATTTAGCGGTAAGGACGAACACGAAAAAGGCGTTATCATTGATATCGATCAAAAGAAAGTTCAAAAACTTGGGCTTAACTACGCAGCATTGCACCCGGGCCAAACCGTTGTAAAGGTAGATCCAAAATATTTCAGACCTACTGAGGTTGACTTGTTAATAGGCGATCCGTCAAAAGCTAAAAAGAAGTTAGGCTGGGAGCCAAAATACGACCTGGCAGCGCTGGTAGAAGATATGGTACACTCCGATTTGGACCTTGCCAAAAAAGACGAGCATTTAAGAAAAGGTGGTTATAAAACATTAAATTATTTTGAATAGTACGCTTTGATACCCCGGCATTTATGAAGAAAATTTTAATCAGCAGTTTCATATTACTGGCTACCATAGGGATCGCGAAAGCGCAATCTGTATACCAACCCTACAACTACCAGTTTTATCAAAAGCTTAATGCCGAGGCCTATTCAACTAAAACGCGTGTCCATACATCATTAAAACCGTTCTTTGCCGACGATTCCCTGCTGAAAACCCGTGTAGACGAGCTGTTGAACTACGGTATTGTTAAAAACGGTGCTTATGCCAAGATATTCAACGAGCATTTAATTGATTATAAAAGCAATACCTCTACTTTTTATGCCGACCTGCTGCCCGATTTTAACATAGGGCGGGATTTTACCGGCAAAAAAACAACCCACTACAATTCGTTGGGTTTACAAATTGGGGGTACTGCGGGCAACAAATTCTCTTACAATGTTGCAGGGTATTTAAGTAACGCCAAATTCCCCGATTATTTG
>CBFGNE010000160.1:0-7322 GCA_965649995.1 uncultured Mucilaginibacter sp. | reverse complement strand
ATCCCCCATTCGTCGATCCAGGCAAGTTACTAGCTCGTTGCCTACCTACATCTCACTCCGCCTACTCACATTTTGTTATCACCTGTAACTTTTGATAAAGTTAATATTTTTTGAAAATTTCACGTGTTAAGTATTGCTTAATCAATGTGCTGATTAAATTTTATAATTTTAAATTGAAAATAAAAAAAAATCCTTAACTTTAAAAACTTACTTTTAGCTTAACCCTATCTATCCCGGCACTGGCGCAAGCCCAAACTGCCGATACTACGCTCACCTTGCAGCAATGCATAGATATTGCCATCAAAAACAACCTTGATGTAAAAAAGAGCGAACTGGACCTGCAAACGGCCAAAGTAAATTCAAACCAGGCAAAGGAATATATGCTGCCCGCCATTAGCGGCCAGGTAGACCATAGCATCAGCAGCGGCCGTGGTATCGACCCATCTACCAACACCTATGTAAACCAATCGTTTAAATCGGGTAATTATAACCTAAACGGCGACCTTACCCTTTTTAGCGGCTTGCAAAACCTCAATAACATTAAGCAGGCATCTTTAGCTTACCAGGCAGGTAAAATGGACCTGCAGCAGGCTAAGGACCAGGTTACCATTAACGTAATTACCGCATACCTGTTGGTTTTAAATAATACCGAATTATTTAACCAGGTTAAAAACCAACTGGATGTATCCAAAAAACAAGTAGAGCGATTGAATATATTGGAAAAGGAGGGGGCGAATAAACTACCATCCGACCTGTACGATTTGAAAGGCACCTACGGCGACAACCAATTAAGCGTAGTAAATACCGCCGCTACCTTAAAAGGCTCTAAATTGAGCCTGCTGCAAATACTGAATATCCCGTACAAGGATAATATTAACCTTGCGCCCATAAATGCCGAAGACCTTGCAAAACAAACACCAAGCTCGGCAGAGCAGGTATATGATGTGGCTTTAGCGCAGCTGGCTTATGTAAAAGCAGCCACCCTGAGGCGCCAGAGTGCAGAAAAAGGCGTTAGCGTTGCAAAGGGTGCTTTGTTCCCAACCATATCGCTGTTTGGCGGACTGTCAACCAATATTTCCAGTTCGGCACAAATTGCTGGGCAGGACGTAGGTTATTACGATCAATTTAAAAACAACCGGGGTACCAATGTGGGCATTAGCTTAAGGGTGCCTATATTGGGTTACCTGCAAAAGCGCAACAAGGTGTCGCTGGCCAAGATAGATTTGCAGAACAGTATTTATGTGGAGCAAACCACTAAAGTACAGTTGAGGCAAAATGTAGAGCAGGCATATTTGAACATGACCTCGGCTTACGAAAAGTACAATGTACTGGTAGAGCAGGTGGCTGCTTACACCGAATCGTTCCGTACGGCAGAGATCAGGTTTAACGCCGGCGTACTAACATCGGTAGATTTTGTGGTAGCCAAAAACAACCTCGACCGGGCAAAACTTAACCTGATAAACGCCCGGTACTCGGTTTACATATATAACAAAATTTTAGATTATTACCAGGGAAAATTATCATTATAATAAAATTTGGAAGTTATTGTAATAATATATTACATTTATCGCAGAATTCACCTTCGTACCCGCTATGCCATTTCCAACGGCATGGCGGGTATTTCCATTAAAGCCATCCCGGTTTCTACCCACAAAATTTTTAAAACACAAAAGCAACATTTTGTTGTTAAACACTAAAATTATAAACCTATGAAAAAGTTAATACTCGTACTATCCATATTTTTAACCGGAGCCCTTACGGCACAAGCGCAACTATTGCCAAACGTTCAGTTTGGTGTAAAAGGCGGCGTAAATTTAACAAGCCTTTCGTCGGGTGGCAGTTCATTAAGCAGTGATAACCGCGCGGGCTACCTTGGTGGCTTTTGGGCGCGTTTTGGGGCATTAGGGTTTAATTTCCAGCCGGAAATTTATCTCACCAGCAAAAACGTCGATATTAATACCAGCAACAGTACAAAAGCCAACGCAAAGTTCACCAGTATTGATGTTCCCTTGTTATTAGGCGCTAAAGTTGGCGCATTGGGCATCGGCGGCAGGTTTTATGGCGGCCCCTTATTATCATTCGCTATCAATAAAGACAACGGTTTTGGCAGCGCAGTTGGCAATGCTGCCCGTTTGGATTATAAAGATTCCAATTTTGCCATACAGTTAGGTGCCGGGCTTGATATCCAAAAAATATCAGTGGACCTGCGTTACGAGGCGGGTCTTACCAAACAAAACTACTTTGATGGCAGCACTAACTACAAAACCCGCGTAAGCCTGTTTAACTTGAGCTTGGCTTACCGCTTGTTTTAACGTTGCCGGATAAAATATTATTAAGGGCTTGTGCAGGTTGTACAAGCCCTTTTTTATGCCAATAATGTACAAAGGTTGTGCATTATTGGTAATTAAGTATTAGCCGGAATAGCATACAGGTATTACCTTTACCAAACTAATGTTTTGAATAATGATGTACCAAAGAATATGCACTGCTTTATTAATTGCCGGTGCTTTATGCACGCAACTATCCCTTAAGGCTCAGTCGCCAACGGCGGGCAGCAATACGATACGGTTAAACCAAATTGGTTTTTACCCCGGTGCATCAAAGCTTGCTATAATAGCAGCACCACAAAATGGTAAATTTTACATTAAAAACTTAAAGGGCGAAACCGTTTTTACCGGTGAATTGAAAACGCCAGGCCAACCTGCATTTTCGGGCAAGTACACTTCCCTGGCAGATTTTTCTGCTTTTAACAAGCCCGGTAAATATATAGTAAACGTGGCGGGGATAGGCGATTCTTACCCTTTCGAGATAAAAGCCAATGCTTTGAAACCAATTGCAGATGGCACCATCAAAGCCTTTTATTTTCAGCGTGCCTCTATCCCGCTGGATAAGAAGTATGCAGGCAAATGGAGCAGGGCAGCGGGCCACCCGGATGATAAGGTGTTGATACATGCATCGGCTGCAACCGATAAACGGCCGGAGGGGACTGTAATATCCTCGGCGCGCGGCTGGTACGATGCCGGCGACTATAACAAATACATTGTAAACAGCGGTATTAGTACTGCAACGCTGCTGTCGCTTTATGAGGATTTCCCGGTCTATATGGGTACTGTTAAGCTTAACATCCCCGAAAGCGCCAATAAAATACCAGACATGCTGGACGAAGTGCTTTGGAACCTCCGCTGGATGCTCACCATGCAGGACCCTAACGACGGCGGCGTTTACCATAAACTTACCAATGCCCGTTTTGACGGTATGATAATGCCTGATAAAGCGGATTCGGCAAGATATGTAGTGCAAAAAAGCACAGCAGCTGCGCTGGATTTTGCAGCCGTAACGGCGCAAGCCTCGCGGATATTTAGAAAATTCCCTAAAGCTTTACCAGGGTTGGCAGATTCATGTATCAAAGCGTCAGAAGCTGCTTATCAGTGGGCAGTTAGTAATCCTGCGGTTTTGTATAACCAGAATGCTATGAACCGGCAATACAAACCGGCTATTGCAACCGGCATGTATGGTGATGGCCGGGTTACCGATGAATTTATATGGGCATCGGCAGAACTGTATGTAACAACCGGCAAAGCAGCTTACCTTGATAAGTTTAAAACTTTAGACGATGGCAAAATACAGGTACCGACATGGGGATCGGTAAAGCAACTGGGCTACTACACGCTGTTGAAAAATGCGCCGGCAACACCGGAAGCGGTAAAGTTAAAGGAAAGCCTGTTGGCCTTTGCCGATGCGATGGTAGATGGTGCCGATAAAACTGCCTACCAAACCGTGATGAATAAATCAAAAGCAAATTTTAACTGGGGCAGCAACAGCAATACCGCTAACCAGGGCATACTGCTGATAAAAGCTTACAACCTATCGGGCAACAAAAAATATTTAGAGAACGCCCTTGCCAACCTCGATTACATCTTGGGCCGGAACGGATCGGGTTATTGCTATGTCACCGGCTTTGGCAGCAAGCCAACCATGCACCCGCACCACCGCCCCTCGGTTGCCGATGGGATAGTGGACCCGATCCCCGGATTGTTGGCCGGTGGGCCAAACCCGGGGATGCAGGACAAGATACAGGTGCCGTCCACCTTCCCCGATGAGGCCTATATCGACGACGACCGTTCATACGCCACCAACGAAATTGCCATTAATTGGAACGCCCCGGTTGCCTATTTGGCCAACGCATTAGAGGCTTTACAAGCTGCCTGGAAAACGGGCAGGAAATAGCCAAAATGGCAAATAAAAGCTTCTATTTTTCTCCGAAAATCAAAGAAAATCAAAGAAAATCAAAGGTTTTTCGGGTGATTTAAACCGAAGTAAGGCCTATAATAAATAAAAAAATGAAGAAGCACGCCATGGATGTAAGCAGGTACATCAACGACACGCCGATCATTTTGCTCACCGTACGCCAGCGGCTGCGCTGGTACACCACCCTCAACGACCGGTAAACGTACCAAACAATTCCAATAAATGTGACCAGCTGCACCCAATCCATAACAGGCTTTTCCCAACTATTGGGCAGTAATATTTGCAGGATTAAAGAAGCTGTAAGGAACAGAAATACAAAGCAATGCAGGTGTATGGAATAGATGATATGTTCTACATATAGCTTATGATTTTTTCTAAAGGCTATCTTTAATATCAGTGCAAATAGCGGCAAAATCACAAACATAATTTTGGGAGTATTATGCGTAACTGCCTCCTTAACAATCTCTTCAGGATGCCCTTGTTTGTTCCAGTCGAAGCCTTTCTTTTTATTATACCTTAATAAAAAGCCATTTCGTTTTGCTTCCGGCAATTTGGCCTGATTGGCCAAGTACTCTTCGTAAGTTTTGGCGCCATCTTTATCGCCAACAAAGTTAAAATTACCTCTGCCTTCGCCTTCTTCCTTTTCCTTATCTACTTTTTTCGGCTCGGCTTTAGCTTGCGAGGTAGTATCCGGGGCAGCTTTTTCGCCGGAGCCGGGCAGGTATGTCCCTACCAAGCCTTTTATTTTCTTTTTCTCTTCGGCGTTAAGGCTGCCGTCACTTTCAATATTTTTAAGCAGACTGCTTTTAACATTCTTTTTTATTTGGAAGCCTTTTGCTTTTTCTTTACCGTTATCCAGGCGTACCACGTTGCTACTGTTTACCTGGAAAAACAAAACAAAGAAAACCAAACTGATAAAAATGTACATCTTCACCGGGTGCAGGTACTGCATACGGCGGCCCGCTAAATAATCAACAGTAAGCTTCCCTGGTTTAGCAAACAGCGGTTTAAGTGTATGGAAAAATTGGTAATCGAAATGGAAATAATCGCTTACGGCATGGTTTATCATGTGGCCAAAGCTCTCTTTCATCTCCAGGTTTTCCTGCCCGCAGTTATGGCAAAACTTGCCCTGCAAATCGGTACCGCAGTTAAGGCAGTCGGTTTCGTGCCGGTAGTGCTTTTTCATAGCTTGCTGTGGTTGAGGTTTTTATAAAGCTATAGTAAAATTTGTATTTGTTCCTGAGTATTGGCCTGCGTCATCTTGCGGCTAAACTATGCGTGCTCGATGGCATGTTTCAGCGCAGCATTGTGCTTGTATCTAAACACGAAGGGGAAGATGATAGCGATAACCAAAGCGTAGCCCGCAAAGCTAAGCCATATGCCGTGCCAATCCTTCTGTCCGTCAGCGAGAATGAAGTATTTATCTATCAGCCAGCCACTTATGTTGCTTCCAAAGAACGCCCCGAAGCCATTCACCATCATCATAAACAAGCCTTGCGCGCTACCGCGTATCTCGGGGGCAGCTTGCGTTTCCACAAACAGCGACCCCGATATATTGAAGAAATCGAAAGCCATACCATAAACGATGCACGATAAAACGATCATCCACAAGCCACTCGCAGGGTCTCCAAAGGCAAACAGCCCAAAGCGGAGCACCCAGGCTATCATGCTGAACAACATCACATATTTAATACCAAATTTGCGCAGGAAAAACGGTATGGCCAGGATAAACAAAGTTTCGGATATCTGGCTTATGGACATGATAAATGCAGGATACCTTACTGCATACAGGTCCTTATAAGCGGCTACATTTTTAAAGTCGTGTAAATAGGTATCGCCATAAGCATTGGTTAACTGCAACGCAGCACCTAATAAAAGTGAAAATGCAAAGAATATAGCAAACCTTGGCGATCTGAATAGCGAAAAAGCGTTTAAGCCAAAAGAGTGCACAAAAGTTTTCTTGGTGGCGACAGCTTTACTCAATAGCGGCGGGCATTTTGGTAACGTAAAAGAATAAATGCCTAAAGTTGCGGCAACGGCGGCTGCTATATAAAATTGATTTGCTGAGGTTTCGTTATGGGTTATGCTCACCGTCCAAAGGGCGATGATAAAACCAACGGTGCCCAGGGTTCGTATCGGAGGGTAATCTTTTACAACATCTATATTTTGACTTTTTAAGGCAGAATAAGCCACTGTAATAGAAAGAGATAGCGTAGGCATGTAAAACGCCATGTTAAGCAACATTACCCAAAAAAAAGTGGTAGGGTTGGTAACCATGGGCAGGGCACATAGGGTACACGCCCCTAATAGATGCATTATCCCGTAAAGCTTTTCGGCATTTATAAACCTGTCTGACAGGATCCCTGTGAGGGTTGGCATAAATATAGACGCGATGCCCATTGTAGAAAAAATAGCCCCGAATTGTGCTCCCGACCAATTTTTATTCTGAAACCAGTAGGCGCCTATTGTAAGCAGCCAGGCCCCCCAGATAAAAAATTGCATAAAATTCATCAGCATTAAGCGGGCCCTAATATTCATACAGTGCTGTTTAGATCAGTAATAATAAAATGTTCAATTCAAAAGCGGAAAGTACTGAAATAAAGCGAAACGGGAAAGCGCGTAGCTATACTTTTACGCAAAAAACCTTTAAGGAAGCACCGTATCGGCGGTAAATATTGGCTTCTTATTCTAAAGTAATTGCTGTTAAAACCAAAACGGGGAAGGTATTTGAAAATATCTTCCCCGTTTTATCTTTATTTAGGATGCCTTGCGCTTATTCAACTCATCCCGAATTTTTGCGGCCTTTTCGTAGGCCTCATCGGTTAGGGCTTGCTGTAGTTGGGTCTTCAATTCATCGTCGCTTAGCGAGGTGAATGAACCTGCCGGTGTTGTGGGCGTTTTTTCTTCGGATGTTTCGTTGATGTTCTCCAGGTAAACAAAGTCATTGCCTTCTATCACAATACCCGCAGTAGAAAGAATAAACTCATAAGTATAAATAGGGCAATCGAACCTCACCGATACGGCAATGGCATCAGAAGTGCGCGCATCTATCTCCACTGTTTTCTTACCATCGA
>CBFGNE010000159.1:0-7327 GCA_965649995.1 uncultured Mucilaginibacter sp. | reverse complement strand
ACCGCTCTTATCAAAATCTTTTGCTGTAATGTAAACCGGGTATTCGTCGCTGGCTTGTATAAGGCTGTTTTGCCCAACGTTGCCCACAATGTAATCTATACGCCCGGTATGCCTGAAATCGCCCGCGGTAATAGAGTTCCACCAGCCCAGCTTTCCGGCAATACCGGTATCCGGCGTAACATTTACAAATTTGCCATGCTGGTTTTTGAGGAACGTAACAGGCATCCACTCGCCGGCCATTACCAGGTCGGGCCAGCCGTCGTTGTCAAAATCAGTGAAAAGAGCATCGCAAACCAGCCCGAGATCTTTTAGCTGCGGGGCAACTTCGGCGGTAACATCTGTAAATTTAGCATGCCCGTTTTGGCTGTCATTTCTTAAGATCACGCTGCTTACCGGTTTTGGGTATTCCCATGGTTTTACCCTGCCGGAAACAAACAGGTCCAGTTTGCCATCTTTATTGTAATCGAACGCACGGACGCATAGTTTGCTGGTGTAGTTGGATGGTACTGCATCTTTCGCAGCAGCGAAATTACCCTTGCCATCGTTCAGGTACAGCCTGTCCTGATACTCAGGGTCATTTGGCGCAGCTTCGTAACCGCCACTCGCTATATATAGGTCCAGTTTGCCGTCACCATTAGCATCAAACAGCAACATGCCGGCATCTTTAAAAATAATTGGCGGGAATGTTGTACCCGGAAGCAAATTGCGTTGCCTGAATTTTCCGTTTGGCAACTGAAAAAATACTTTGGCCTGGTTGTAAGAGTCGCCGCCTACCACCATATCATCCAACCCGTCGTTGTCGATATCGCCAACGGCCAAAGCGGGTGCGTAATCTGACAGTTTATGCGGTAGTAGCTTCTGAATATTAAAATCGATAAAAGATGCCGATATGTGTGTGTAATGCATATCTACCGAATCTGTCACTTCTGTAAATAATGACTTGGTATCAACCAGTGGCTGCGCGTCTGAATAACTGCTCTGCGCGCTAACAATGTTTGCTACTATTTTCTGATTGGCTTTTACATTAAAAAGTGTTTGCTTTTTTCCGTTGGGCCATTTTACTACTACCGAATCTGCCCTGTTTATTTTGCCCAGGCCAAAATGGGCGATATTCTCCATCGACGATAAATACCCGCGGTAAGGCGTATTTTCGTACACCTGCTGCTTGCCATTATCATAATAGATATTAACAATGGCGCCCAACCCGTTTAGGTTTTGCTTGCCGCCCTTAAAAGCTACCTGCAGGTAATTTTGGGCAGAAAGATTCTTTTCATCATCTCGCGACGTGTTGCGGTATACCAGCGCCTCATCATTTATATTGTTGATCACCATGTCCATCGCTCCATCGTTGTCCAAATCGGCATAAACGGCACCATTGCTAAAAGTAGGAATATCCAGCCCCCACTCCTTGCTTACATCTTTAAAGGTTAGGTCGCCATTGTTTTGGAAAGCGTAATTAGGTATTTTAATTTCGGGGATCTGCTTCAGCACCGTTTCTTTGGATGCTACGGCGTAGGCTTGTTGCCTGTATATCATAAAATCCCTGTCGGAAACGTCCTTGGGGAAGCCGTTAGTAATAAGCATATCGCGGTAGCCATCGTTATCAAAATCGGCCAATAACGGGGTCCAGCTCCAGTCAGTTTGGGCTATGCCACTTAAAAACCCAATTTCGCTAAAGGCCGGGCTGCCAATTTTGCCCTGCTGCCCTAAACGCGGGCCACAATTTAGCTGCAAGGTATTACGTACATATTGGTACTGGTAACCAAAGGCATCAAAGTTTTGATAAGTTTGATAACTGCTTGGCCCAAGCATCATTTTTTTACGGTAATTGTCAGCCGGGTTCATATCCAGCTCTACCACATCGGCAAGGCCGTCGTTATTAATATCGGTTACATCCTGCCCCATCGAGTTTAGCGATGTGTGCTTAAAATATTCTTTCGAACGGTCGGTAAAAGTACCGTCGTGGTTATTGATGTATAAAAGGTTATTGGAGATAAAATCGTCGGATACGTAAATATCTTTCCAACCATCGCCATTAAAATCTACTGTTGAAGCACCATGCCCAAAACCGCTTATGGTAACGCCCGACTGAGTGGTTACATCGGTATAAACGGGATGGCGCAAGGCCTCGTTCCAATCGTTTCGGAATAATCTCCCGGTAATAATATGCGGGCCGCGGTTAATTGCCGGGCCAAAAACATTAGGGTTGTACGTTGAACTGGCGTTATTAACGGTGAGGTACATATCCATGTCGCCATCGTTATCATAATCAAAAAAGCTGGCCATGGTAGATTGTGTGCCCGCCTGCAAATTGTATTCTTTGGCCATATCTTTAAAGTGCGGCACCTTATCTTCATCCAACCCCTGATTTATGTAAAGCAGGTTGTACCGTTTGGTAGAATCGGCATAAATGGTATTACAAACGTAAATATCCAATAGCCCATCATTGTTGATATCCACTACAGCAACGCCACGGCTCCATCGGCCATTGCCATTAACGCCGGCGGTTTCTGTAATATCCGTAAACTTAAAATCCCCCTTATTGAGGTATAATTTACTGGGAACCATATTGCCGGTGAAGTATAAGTCCTGTAACCCATCGTTATTAAAATCGCCAACGCCAACGCCACCTCCGTTGTAGATATTAACAACATCCAAAGGGTTGATGGAATCATTCTCGGTGATTTGGTTTTTAAAATCGATACCGGAATGCGAAGAGGATATTTGCTGAAAGCGGGTTGTTTTATTTTTACAGGAAAACAAGCAGCACACACCTATTAAAACAAAAAAACTGTAAAAAATTCTCATAAAGCGTACATGGATTTTACCAATACTAAATGTATAGCCCGCAGGGAGTTTTGCATCTGTTTGGACAAACTTTTTATCAATCAAAAAGAGGCCTTCCCTTTTCAGGGAAAGCCTCTTTTTGGTATTAACTCTTTTTATTGGTACGCAGGGTTTTGGGTAAGGTTTGGATTTAACCCTATCGCTTGCTGCGGAATTGGTAAAATATCGCGCCCTTCGGGCAGCGTAGTAATGTAAACACCGTGTGGTTTGCCATCGGCAGTTGGGCCGAATTTAAAAGGCTGCGGAGTTGAACTTGCATCGGTGCCATAAGCAGCTTTTATAAATGCTGATGCTACACCCGGGCCTGCGCGGCGCAAATCGTAAAATACAGAGTATTCTGCGGTAAGCTCGTGCCTGTATTCGCTCAATACCATTTGCAGCGGATCGGTAATTGGTGCGGCCGCTGTACCATCGTACTTTAATCCGTCCTGCATCACTGCCGGCGCAATGCCACCAAATGCACGGTCTCTCACAATTTTAAGGTCGGCAAGTCCACCGGCCACATCGCCTGTGCGGATCTTACATTCTGCGCGGCTCAATAAAACTTCTGCATAGCGCATCAGTATCTGGTTTTGAGAACCAAATATTACCTGTGAGCCAGTACTACCGGTTAATTGCGGATCGCGCCATTTTTTGGCGTTATAATAACCCGAACGTAATTGATCTGATAAACCAAACCATGGTTTGGTAAGCGTACCAACTGTGTTGATAATGGTACCGTTATCTGCTTTGTAACGGTCGTTACCGCTTGCAAAGCCGGCAGTTACGTTAGGATAGCCTTTTATACCACCCCATTTAGCAATAATGCCGGGGCTTTTAATTTCGTCGCCAGGGCCTACAATGGTAGCCTCTTTACGTTTATCGCCAGCCTGGTAAGAATACCAAAGGTTAGGGTTTGCGTAATCATAACCGAAGCCTGATATTTCTTCGGGCCAGCTAAAGTCGTCTATCCAGGCAACTTCGCCGCCATTTTGCCATCCGCCGTCCCAGCTTTGTGAACCGGATACTTCAAACTGGATCTCGAATATCGATTCATCGTTATTTTGATTACCGAATTCGTGTACATCCATAAAAGTTGGCAACAAATGGTAGTTATTGGTCAACTCGGGGTTATTGAAAGCCGTTAAAGCAGCAGCGTAATCCTTCAACCACATTTGCGCAGCACCTTCGTAAGCAAACGCAGCGCCTTTTGTAGCGCGGCCTAAATCAGCTGCAGGCAGTGTTGATTTAGACAGCAGCAAGCCTTCTGCCAGTTTCATATCAGCAACTACTTGTTTAAATACCTCATCCTGTGTGCTGCGTGGTGTTAAACCATCAGTAACGGACTTTAACTCTAATGGCACACCGCCAAAAGAACCGGCAAGGTAATAATAAGTCATACCGCGCAGGAAGTAGGCTTCGCCAGTAAGGCGGTCTGCTAAGGCTGCAGTTACTATACCTTTTTCTTTAGCTGTAGCAATAATACCAAATGCAGCGTTAGCACGTGCAATGCTAATATAAGCGTTGTTCCAAAGTGTAGAAAGCGCACCAAAGCTGGAGTTGATCTGGTAGTTATTCCATGCTACATCCGCCCCGTAATTGTAAAAATCGTGCGTTTGGAAGTTTGCGTAATACCAGATTGCTTTTTTACCAGGTAGCAGTTTTTAATACCAAAGTTAAATAATTTTAACAATGCAAAAAACTGAACTGATTTTTTGAAAGTAAAAATTCGTCCTTTTGTAAGTTTCCTTATAACCTTATTGGTTTTTAAGCAGGTCGCTGTTTTGATAACCATCGTAAATACTGTTTACCAGTGCAACAACGTCTCCTGATTTTTGGAAAGTAGCTTCAGCGGTAGATTTAAAT
Organism: uncultured Mucilaginibacter sp.; assembly: GCA_965649995.1. GTDB lineage: Bacteria > Bacteroidota > Bacteroidia > Sphingobacteriales > Sphingobacteriaceae > Mucilaginibacter. The sequence continues at coordinate 2,635 of CBFGNE010000159.1, read as the reverse complement.
CGATTGGTTTGCGACAAAAAGTCCTTTTTACACGCCAGTGGCATCATCAATGCTGCCGACAGTGCTATAAGGGTAAAGGTTTTCTTGTTAATTTTCATATCGTTAATATTTTATCTTCTTATTTAAAAGTTACGTTTAAGCCCACGGTGTAAAATTTAGAACCCGGATAAGTGCCGTTATCTATACCATTTTGTGTAGGGTTACCACCTTGTATACCAATTTCCGGGTCAAGGCCTGTGTAACTTGTAATTGTGAAGAGGTTTTGAGTTGAAACATATAACCTTACTTTAGCTACGTTAACCTTATCTGTGATGAATTTAGGCAACGTGTAACCAACTGTAACGTTTTTCAATTTAAGGAAGCTGCCGTTCTCTATCCAGGTGCTTGATGGTACGTTGCTCAGGATCTGCGCATCGCTATAAGTAGCCCTTGTATAAACGTTTGATGGGTTTGTAGAGGTCCAACGGTTTTGGTAATACTGTAAGCTTACGTTTTCAACACCTACGAAGCCCCTGTTCTGGAAGCTTTGTAGCGAGCTTTGCTGATAGTTAAGTATCTTGTTGCCATATACGCCATAGAAGTAAGCGTTAAAATCAAACGCGCGGTAAGAAAGATCAAGGTTTAAACCGCCATAGAACTTAGGTAGCGGGCTGCCCAGGTTCACCTGATCGTCTACAGTTACGTGGCCGTCGCCATTGGTGTCTTCAAAGTAACGGTCGCCGGCAGATGTAGCTACCTGGTAGTAATATGGGTTAGATGGAAATTTAGCTGCTGCTGAAGCGTTAAGAGCTGCAACCTCGGCTTGTGACTGGAAAATCCCTCTGGTTTTGTAACCATAGAAAGAACCCACTGGCTGGCCGATATAAGTTCTGGTAAAGTCGCTGCCCCATCCTGGGCCGGTTAAACCTAAACCACCAAAATTGCTAACAAAATCGGTACCCGATGTGATACTGGTAAGTCTGTTTTTTATTGCTGACATGGTTAAAGAGACACCGTAATGAACCTCGTTTATAGTGTGCTTGTAGTTCACGCCAATTTCGATACCCTTATTCTCCATGCTACCAACGTTGCGGGTAATGAAATTATACCCCGATTGAGCAGGAGCTGCCAAGGTTAGCAAGAAGTCTTTAGAATCCCTTTTAAACCAGTCAATGGTAAAATTTAAATCACCGTTAAGGAAAGATATGTCCATACCGATATCGGTTTGGTAATCGGTTTCCCAACGCAGTTTATCGTTTGCAGGCTGGCTTTGTGCAATACCGCTCTGGTATAACTTATTGAAGGGATAACCTAAGTTCCCGCTGCTTGCTGCAGGTAAACCGGTTGAATACAGTGCCTGGTACTGGAATGCGCCGATAGAGCCCTGGTTACCAACTTTACCATAACTACCCCTGAATTTCAGGTCGGTTAACCAATTAACGTTTTTAAGGAAAGGCTCTTCTTTAGCTCTCCAGGTGGCACCGGCTACCGGGAACACACCATATTTGTGGCCTTCATCAAATTTTGATGAACCATCGCGCCTTACCGTACCGTTAATAGAGTACCTATCCATAAAGCGATAAGTTAGCCTACCGAATTGAGACGCCAAAGTGTAAATGGTTTTACCATTACCTTCAACGTCGTACTGGCGGTTGGTACCTTGTGCCAAATCACGGATAACGCTGTTTGGCGGGATAACGGAACCACCATTCGCTGTGAACGATGTGCTTTGCTCAGAAACGCCACCAACAAAACTTATAGCATGCTGGCCAAAAGTCTTATCATAAGACAAGGTGTTTTCCCAAAGCCACTCGAATGTATTGTTCTGGCGCTGGCTGTAAAGTGCATTGGTTGGAACCGCGCCCGGGTACTGCTGCTGTATACGTGTATCTTCCGGTTGGAAGAAAGAACCAGCGTAGGTATTAAGCCTTACACCTGCGTTGGTTTTGATCTTAAGCCCGTCGATAATAGTTGCTTCTAACGACGAATTGGTTAAGAAAAGGTTACCGATGTTTTCGTATTCATTCGTTTCTATAGAATATAACGGGTTGTTATATTTTGCGGTGTAGGTATTTATTGGATTGTAAAAGCCATAGTTGCCGTTAGCGTCTTTAATTTGGCTGGTTGCACTGTTGCCACCATCTAAAGTTGGGATAAGCTGGGTTAAATTACCCAACGCGCCGGTACCGAATGGATTATTGCTGGTTTGATAAGTGTATTTGGCACTGGTGGCAGATTTTAACCATTTTGTTGCCTGGTAATCTAAATTAAGGCCCAGCGTAACTCTTTTAAAGTACGAGCCCACTACAATACCTTTTTGATCGTAATAACCAATAGAAGCTGCAGATTGAACTTTATCGCTACCACCGCGTATTGCAATACTGTAGCTTTGGGTTTTACCAGTGCGGTAAAGCGCATCCTGCCAATCGGCAGTGGTAAGCGAACCCGGGTTGCGCCAGTTAGCTAATTCCTGAAAATTCTGATCTGCGTCACCAATTTCGTTGGCCAGTGTAGCCCATTGCTGTGCGTTCAAAAGATCATATTTCTTTGGTTGCGCCTGGAAAGAGTTGTAAGCATCAACAGATAACTGTACACCGTCTTTTCTTCCTTTTTTGGTAGTAATGATAACAACACCATTTGCACCGCGGATACCGTA
>CBFGNE010000158.1:0-7330 GCA_965649995.1 uncultured Mucilaginibacter sp. | reverse complement strand
GTGTTTCTTTTTCGGGGTATTCCTCCCATTTCATGTTTTTGCCGGCGGCTTTGATAGCAGAAAAAACAGCGCCAACCTCGGCCTGGTACTCGTCCGACCAATCATACCCAAACCAATCTTTTGGGAAATTTATGGTTGCCGATAGCCGGGAATGCTTGCTGGCATCGTGGTTGTTTTTTACGGAGAAGCCAATTTGCCATTTCCGACGCTTAAAAAGCACATCCCGTACATCGCCGGTTATGCCTGCGGCATCAGCTGCAACGCTGATTTCCAACGGATCGAACATATCTGTTTCGTTAGCAAGCCCCGGCTCAATCTTCACCATAGTTGCTATGGTTGATTTTGCAGCATGGAAGTAAGAAGCTTGTTCGGCAGCAGAAAAGGTGTTATAGCTGCTTTTGGTTTTAAGGTAGTGAATATCCTCTTTAAGAATAACATTTAACCCCAGCCCGGATAAATATTCATAATACGCGGTAGCAAAGCAATATTCGAGTGCCTTGCCGGTATCAGTTTGATTCTTTGCCATCAGGCAACCAAAATATCCTTCTTTTTATTCGCTACCGATTTTAGGTCGGCAGCAATTTGTGTAGCAATGATATTTGCCAAATCTACCGGCACCGCGTTGCCAATCATTTTATACCCGGCGGTTAGCTTTTTATAATGGAATATAAAATCATCGGGGAAGGTTTGTATACGGGCGGCTTCCCGTACGCTTAATCGGCGGTATAGTTTCTCGTGGCCTTTTGCAAACTCGCGCACGTTGGTTGCTACAAACGGCATTTTTGGCGCCTGCGGATGCAATGGTGCATGCCTGCCACCTGCTTGTATGGTGAAAGAAACATCGTCCCAGCCACGCACCCTGTTACGCGACATGTAGATGGACGAAAAATCGCCCGTCATATATTCATGGTTGGGCACCAGGCAATCCGGCCCGTTGGTAAAATCTTTCTTGATGGCTGGTATAGCGTTATCTTTTAAATCGCCAATAGTTTCATGCAAAGGTTTCTTATCAGACGCATTTTTGGTAGTAGGCTCGGGGAATTTGAAAGTAATCCCCAAATCTTTACGATAACCTACAAAGAAGATCCTTTTCCTATCCTGCGGAACACCATAATCGGAAGCGTTAACCGGCGTAACCGATAGGTTATAACCACATTCGTCAAATAAAACTTTAAAGTTCTCTAAAGAGAATTTATGCCTTTCCAGCAGCATGCCGGCAACATTTTCTGCCAGGAAAAATAAAGGCTTCTTATCTTTTAGTATGCGGATAAAATCGTAAAAAAGCTTGCCCCTTTTATCTTCTATGCCACGCAATGCACCACCCGCGCTCCAGCTTTGGCAGGGTGGCCCGCCAATAATGCCATCACACTCCGGTACATCTTCAGATGCAATTTCGGTAATGCTGCGCCTGTCAAGCACGGTATGGGTGTGGTTCTTTTCAAAAGTTTCCCAAATGTCCCTATCGTATTCGTTTGCCCACAACACATCAAAACCTGCTTTTTTAAAGCCAAGGTCTAAACCTCCCGCACCCGAAAAAAAGGAAACTAATCTCATACTGGCATGAATTAAGTAATTTACAAAAGTAAATGCTGCGATAAACAATAACGAAAATTGTTACTCACATTCAGCACGTAACCAACAATTATAGCACGCGTTACAATAATAAAAAAATTATATTAAATGCTAAAATAATTAGTAGATAAATTGCCTTATGGCAAATCGGATTTTATCTCTTTGATATAAAGTTTTCCTAACTTCCGCACCATAAACCAACTGCAATGAAAACCGAACTCCAAAAAATGCTTGATGGCGAACTATACATCGCCGGCGACCAGCAGCTTGTTGCTATGCGCGATAATGCCCGCAGGCTAATGAGCCAATATAACCAAATGATAGCCGAGCCGCTTGAACTACGAGTAACGGTATTGAAACAACTTTTAGGCAAATGCAGCACCCTGGATATCCAACCGCCATTTTATTGTGATTATGGTACCCATATACAGGTGGGCGAAAACTTTTTTATGAACTTTAACTGCGTGATACTGGATTGCGCCATGGTAACCATCGGCGATAATGTAATGTGCGGGCCGTATGTGCAGATATACACAGCCTACCACCCGCTTGCTGCCGAAGAGCGTATTAAAGGGCCCGAACTGGCATCGCCCATCACCATCGGCGATAATGTTTGGCTGGGCGGCGGCGCTATTATTTGCCCGGGTGTAACCATTGGCAGCAATACCACCATTGGGGCGGGCAGCGTGGTTACCAAGGATATCCCGGCAGGTGTTTTCGCGGCGGGGAACCCTTGCAGGGTGATCAGGACGATTTGAAAGAATATCGAATGATAAATTTCGAACGCCGAATGTCGAAGTTAAACCCCTACTTCACCATTCAGTATCGGGCGTTCGATATTCGACATTCTTTTATTTATTATCTTGCTGCCGGAAATAAAAACATTACGCCATGCAAGAACCAAGCGCATTAAACCAGGTAGCCGAATTTCATAAAACCTTTAAACACCCGGTGGTTAGCGGCCCCGCTATACCCTCAAAAGAACGCTGCGCTTTAAGGGTTTCGCTGCTTGCCGAAGAGGTAAAAGAGCTGCAGGAAGCCATTGCCGATAACAACTTAGTAGAGATTGCTGATGCCCTTTGCGATATCCAATACGTATTGGCCGGTGCCATATTAGAGTTTGGGCTGGGCGAAAAATTCAAATCCCTTTTTGATGAAGTACACCGTTCTAACATGAGCAAAGCTTGCAAAACGATAGAGGAGGCCGAGCAAACCATTGCCCATTATAAAACAAAAGACGGCAGCGAAGCATACCACAAAGAAGAGGATGGGCTGTTTTTGGTGTACCGTACCAACGATAATAAAACGCTTAAATCGATTGAATATTCGCCGGCTGATTTGGGTGGGATATTGTAGTAGGGGGGGTGATTGTTTTGATTTGCGCCTTGCTATGGTGTGGGTGCTTGTATTTCCCTGTCCAATTACTTAAATTCACCTCATCATGAGCAACAATAACCGCCGCGTTTTCCTCAAACAAGCCACCGCCCTGGCAGGTGCCTTTGGTGCAGCCAGCATGTTTAACCACGCCCATGCCGAAAGTTTTGCAAAAGCATCGGCAAGGGTAGCGCATTTAACGCCCCAGCAGGTGGCGGCCGATGAGGATTACTGGGCAACCATTCAACAGGCCTACACCGTAAACCCAAGCATTATCAACCTGAATAATGGGGGTGTGTCACCGGCCCCGGCGGTGGTGCAGAAAGCGCTTGACAGGTACAATGCGCTTTGCAACGAAGGCCCATCGTACTTTATGTGGCGGATACTTGATATGGGCCGCGAGCCGTTACGCGAAAAGCTTTCCGCATTGGCCGGTTGCCTGCCCGAAGAAATTGCCATCAACCGAAACGCTACCGAGGCATTGGTTACCGTTATTTATGGTATTAGCCTAAAGGCCGGCGATGAGGTAATAGGGTGCATACAAGATTACCCCAACATGATGCATGCTTACCAGCAGCGTGCCCTGCGCGATGGCATTATTTATAAACAGCTAAATTTTAACTTTCCGATAGAGAATGATGAGGAAATTGTAAAGGCCTACGCTGATGCCATTACCCCCAAAACCAAGCTGATACACGTTACCCACATGGTAAACTGGGTAGGGCAGCTGATGCCTGTACGCAAAATATGCGATATGGCACATGCCAAAGGCATTGAGGTGGTGGTAGATGGTGCACACTCTTTTGGGCTGATAGATTTTAAAATACCTGATCTGCATTGCGATTATTTTGGTACCAGCCTACATAAATTCCTGTCGGCACCAATTGGCAGCGGCATGATGTGGATCCGTAAAGACCATATAGAAAAAACTTGGCCCTTTACCTGTGCCGATAAACCGCAAAGCGCCGATATCCGCAAGTTTGAGCAATTGGGCACCCGCAGTTTTGCCATAGAGCAGGCCATTGGCGAAGCCATCAACTTCCACAACGCCATAGGCGCAAAACGCAAAGAGGACCGCATCCGGTACCTTAAAAACTACTGGGCCGAAAAAGCGCAGACCATCCCGAAGGTAAAAATTCATACCTCGCTAAAAGCCCAATATTCCTGCGCAATTTGCGGCGTAAGCATAGATGGTATGACCCCGGCCGAACTCGACAGCGCACTTTGGAACGGCTACAAAATACATGTGGTAAACATAGTATGGCAAACCATAAATTGCGTACGCGTTACCCCGCATGTATACACCACCACCGCCGACTTGGATAAACTGGTAAAGGCGTTAACCGAAATAGCAGGCAAGAAAGCCTAAATACACTTCAGGCATCCCAACTATAAATATTGTGCGCGGTATCCAATTCGAGGCCCATTTTTTGGTACAGGATATTTGCAATTGCATTATCCTTTGTGGTTTCCAGCATAAATCCGCATGCGCCTGATGATAAGCAAAGCTCTTTTGCCTTATCTATCAATGCAATGGAAATGCCCTGCCCCCTAACTTCTTCGGCAACAAACAGGTCATTCAGTAACCAAAGGCGCTTCATTCGCACCGAAGAAAAAATGGGATACAACTGCACAAAGCCAACAACTTCTTCGTCTAATATTGCTATATAAATAACTGACTCTTGTTGTGAAATCCGCTCTTTAAGAAATCCGGCGCCACTATCCAGCTCGGGCTGTTGCTGATAAAAGACCCGGTAAGCATTAAACAGAACTGCCAGTTGCGGCAGGTCTGTTATTTCGGCTTCTCTGATGGTCATTATTTTATGCGGTGCGATACATTCATCCAGTTCCATTCCCAGGTACGGCCATTATCGGGCGAAAAGGCCTGGTGCCAAACAGGGTTTTCGGGGTCAGTTTTATCCCACACAAAAACCACAATTACCGGCTTACCTTTATAAATATCCTTGCAAAAGAATTTACCAATACTGCCCTCAAAAGAACCAACAACAGGCGGCTCCATTACGCCGGCATTGCTCGCCGCCCAGTACAGGCTCCATAATTTTGTTTTTGGGTTGAAGAGGCGTACGGTCAAGCCCTCAAACGGTTTGCCGTCGAGCGTGGCTTTATAAATGTCCGTATTGCCAACGCCTTGTAAAATGCTTTGGTTCTCGTCGTACGAGGTAAACTCTTCCCACTCGTTAGAGTTGGTCAACCTCGATTTTAACTTTTTATGCTCCATTACCCATTTACCGTTCAGGTAGTCAAAATCGGTACCCGAGGAGGTTTTGGATGGGGTAATTTCCAGTTCGCCTGTTTCGGTAATGCGGGCGTTGGTCATCATAGGGCCCTTTGGCCAATTAACCCCGGCCTGGCCGAATACAGTATGCGATAATAATATCACGATTGCTAATGCCATCAATCGGTGCAAGTGTTTGATGTTTTTCATGTTATTGTTTTTTTATTGGTTATAAAATCAAAATTATAGCTAAATTGGCTCTGCAAAAAGAGCCATTATTATATATTTTACAGAGCCAATAAATGACTAAAGTAACACCGCAGATATTAGTGACTTTTATCAGCATTGATAAAAAGCCGGGGAAAACCATCAATGCGCAACTGTACGAGCAATTGAAAAACGGCGTTTTCTGCGGGATGCTGCGCCCCGGCGACCGGATGCCATCATCGCGGGAATTAGCCACCCAGCTTAATATATCGCGCAACAGCGTTATGCAGGTATTTGAACAGCTTACCATGGAGGGTTTTTTTGAAACGAGGACCGGTTTTGGCACCTTTGTAAGCAGCGGCATAGAAAAACTCTCCTATACAAAAAAGGCAATTGATAAAGGTGATAAAAAGCCGGGGCGGACGGCTGCCCGAGGCTATGGGCTAAATAATGCCTTTGAAGGGCATAAGAGCGAACGGGAGGCTGCGCTCCCTTTTCAAACCTCGTTACCCTTATTTGCCGAATTCCCCTTTGCGGCATGGGCGAAAATAAGCACGGCTGTTAACCAAAAAATAAACCTGTTGCACTTAGGGTACGACGACGCACAGGGTTATTTGCCTTTACGCAAAGCTCTGGCCGACCATCTCCGGATATCCCGATCGATAAATTGTAGTGCCGAGGAGATACTGATCGTAAACAGTTCGAGGCAGGCCTTGAGCTTATGCGGCGAATTACTGCTTACCCAGAGCAGCCAATGCTGGATGGAAGACCCGGGTTACAACGGCGCAAAATCGGCCATCCGGCGTTTTGGCGGTGATATTTGCCCGGTACCTATTGCAGATGATGGTATGGATGTAGACTACGCTATCCGGCATTACCCAAATGCAAAGCTGGCTTATATAACACCATCGCACCAGTACCCAATGGGGAATACCATGGCGCTAAGCGAGCGGATAAAGCTTTTAAACTATGCCGGCGAGCAGCAAATGTGGATAATAGAGGACGATTACGATAGCGAATTTAGGTATAACGGGCGGCCTATCCCCGCGCTGCAGGGGCTGGATACCAATGGCAATGTTATTTATATAGGGACGGTAAGCAAGGTTTTATTACCCGCATTGCGGTTAGGCTATATGGTGTTCCCGACGGCCGAAATGGCGCGGCAGTTTTCTGTTGCGAAATCGGCTACCGACGGACAGAGCAATATTATTAACCAGGCCATTATAGCCGAATTTATTAGTAGCGGGCATTTTGGCCGCCACATAAGGCGTATGCGGCTGGTGTATAAAAAAGCCCAGGACGACCTGGTTGATTTGATAAACCTGCATTTAAAAGGCAGGCTAACCCCCATCCCGGTAGATGCGGGCATGCACCTTTTGGCCTGGCTGCCCAACGGCGTAAATGCGCAAACTGTTGCAGCGGCAGCAAAGCAGGAGGGCCTCATTATAAATACCCTGGCCAAATACAGCGTACAGTTTAAACACGATAACGGCTTAATACTGGGTTTTACAGGCTTCAAACTTGCCGAAATGGAGCCGGCATTGCTTAAATTAAAAAAGGTATTAGTAAAATATTGTTGAGCTTATCTGTTAAGGTTCAAATCGGGTACTAATTCCTTGCCGATTTTTCTTGTGCAGGGGCTGCGGCTTCTATCTGTAGCTTGCGGCAACTTTCTGTTAAAGCAACGGCTATCAATATTACGGCGGCAATGTATATCTTTTTCATCGTGATGTTTTTCTTTTTAAAGGCGTTAGTACAGGTATGACGTAAGTTACACCCCGTGTGTTACAAGCACTTCGCCATAAAAACGAATTATTATATTTATTTGATATAAGTTTGTTATCGTTTTTGCAATTTTACTTTATGGCGATAGCATACCGGCACCAAATAGATGATGATACAGAGTTTGCGCTTTGGCGTATTGAGGAGGGTGCCGACGAG
>CBFGNE010000157.1:0-7366 GCA_965649995.1 uncultured Mucilaginibacter sp. | reverse complement strand
ATAACGGTGCGCATAAATAATGCAGAGCAGTTGTTAAAAAAAGGCATGCCCGTTGCCGATGTTTGCTATGCTATTGGGTTTGATAGCCTCAGTTCGTTTTCGGCCTTGTTTAAACGGGTAACAGGGCAATCGCCCTCGGCCTGGCAGCAAGCCGAGCGGAAGCGTGATGCCGAGATGAAAACCGCCCCGCTAAATTTTATCCCTAACTGCTTTGCCGAGCAAAATAGGTGGGTGTAGGATGCCTTGCACAAGAGTTTGACGAATAAGTCAATTTGGATTTTAAAGGATTGTAAAAATGCATTGCCAATTATGCTAACCGCCCCTGTTACTGGATTTATATTTATTCGTGAAATTTGTGTGATTTTTAAAACCAAATACCCTCCCAATGCTTTGATAGAAAGACAATAAACACTTTTCGATATTTGCTATGGCTCAACTGGATGTTCAACCAAAAAAAAGAAGCCCAACCTGGATATGGGCCATTGTAATACTGGTGCTGCTGGGTATTGTTTTTATGCTTTACCGGGGTTATAACAGGAGTTACCAGCCCACCGAATTGAAAACCGTTCCGGCCGATTCTATCAATGCAGATTCTGCTAAAAAGGTTGCCACACCAGCGGATACTACTATAAAAGATACCATAAGTGCAGATACCGCCAAAATGGATACTGCCGGATATTAATATAACAATAAGAACCACCTTAAACGATAACGATATGGCTACAGTGGACGACGGTTACAGCAGGTTGGACGAATTAAGCGAAAGCGATTTTGAGATAGCCGACGGGCAACCCAATATACAGGGCTGGGACGTGCGCGACTCTGACAACAATAAGATAGGCGAGGTAGATGAATTGCTGTTCAACCCGCAATCGCGCAGGGTGCGGTATCTTATTTTGCACATGGAAAATAACGATATTGGTTTAGAGGACGGCCAGGTGCTGATACCCATTGGCGTTGCCGAACTGCACGAGGACGAGGATAATGTGATCATCCCCGATGTTACCAAGGCGCAAATATTGGCCCTGCCTTTGTACGAAAGGGGCCGTGTTATTGACGAAGACACCGAAGCGCAGATACGTAACGTATTTGTAAGCCCCGACGCCAATGTAATGGTAGGTACCGATTTTTACGACCACGACCACTTTAGCGAAACAAAATTTTATGGTAAACGGCGCCAGCCGGGTACGGATACTACGGTAAGCCAAAGTTATTTGGACGAGCCGGAGAAAGACAGGCCTTAAGGCCCGGAGTTGAAAGCCTTAAGTAAAAGCGACATATACTTAAGGCTTTCGGCTTAGGCTTTTGGCTGCTATGTACGCGGCCTTTTAAGGTTGTAGGCAACCAGGTAGTTAAGGTTATCGGTAACTACGGTGCGTTTATCAAGCGATTGCTCGTCTTTACTAAAGCTTTGGTTCAGCCTCGATTTTATCTGGTGAAATACTTCCAAAACGGCCTCGGGCAGCATTTTGGTAGCAATGGTAGGGTAGTACGTTTTTTGTAAACGCGCCTTTTCCACATCGCCAACCAGGCTAAATTCCCATACGTCATCAGCTTTAAAGCCATGTTCTTTGGCAGTGTTCATCAAATCGTACAGGTACAAGCGGGTTTGGTTTTCTATTGTTTTTTCGTCCATGCAGGGGGTTATTTTTTCTTAGAGGTGAGGTCGGCAGAGGAGGTGCTTTTGCCTGATTGATAAGAAGATACTTTTTTGTTTACGTTCAGGCTTTTTTCTTTTTTTACTTCTTTAACCTGTTTTTTGTCTTTGCTCATGATATTGTAGTTGTGTAATTTGCTGGAAAATATTTATCCGCCTCGCCATGAAACGCAGCAGTTATTTTAAAAATGTATTTGTGGTAATTGTTTAAATGTACCCTTTATTTATTGAAAATGAGCAAGTTTTTAATTTAAATTGAAGTAAAAGGTTAAATTAAAATATAATGCCGTATATAATGACTACCTTGCACGCTTATTAAAAACAATAAAATAATGTCAAAAGAAGGAACTGTAAAGTTTTTCAACGTCACAAAAGGCTTTGGATTCATTTCACAGAGTGATAACAGAAGCGATGTTTTTGTACACTCAACTGGCCTGATCGATACGATCCGCGAAAACGATAGCGTAACGTTCGACGTAGAAGAAGGCAAAAAAGGCCTAACAGCGGTAAATGTAAAAGTAGTTTAACAAAATCACTATAAAATTTAATCGTGAGCATCTGTCGTAAGGCAGATGCTTTTTTAATTCCTATAAAAATTATTATCAACTAACCCACATACCCATATGGCGAAATCGCAGGCAACATTTATGAAGAAACAACTGGAAAAAGACCGACAGAAAAAAAAGGAAGATAAGGCACAACGCAAGCAGGAACGCAAGGATAACCCCGGCAGCACCGACCTGGAAAGCATGATGGCCTATGTAAACGAATTCGGCGAGATCACCTCAACCCCTCCCGAAAAATAAACGACATCTCCTTTAAGCTTATGCTACCAAGAGTACTAAGCTTAAAGGAATCTGTTTTCAACCCTGCAAAACAGCTTTAAGGCTACCAGCCGGTACCATAAACAACCTGTTAATAAACGCTTTCAGCTGCTCCAGCAACCCCAACGGTTTAGCTGTTTCAATCATCACTATTTCTTCCTGCTTTGGCCCTTCGGTAGGGTGTTCATGCTCGTGCATTTCTTCCAGGATGCTTTCGCGGATCTCGGGGTCGCGGTTAACAATGTCGTCCAGCTCGGTAAGGTCGTTAAAGGTTGCGTTGCCGTTGCGTTGTTTTTTTATTAGGATATCGAAGCGTTCCTGCCGGAAGGTACGCCGTATTAATGGCAGTGTATTTTTCATGTTGGCACCAATTATAACAAACAGGTGTCAAAACAAATGCCATGCTTATAAGTAGTTGATTTGTATGCGATTGTGAATTTTATTTACTGTACGCTGTTCTGTAGTGATACAATAAGGTGTGCGGTTATGGTTGATTTAGGAATTCGGATGTTCGATTTCGGATTTAGGTTTTTTATTTGATTCTTAAACCCCTCAATTATTTAATAGTTAAACTTTTGTAGTATTGAATGACTAAAAAAAGCAATATGAAAGAAGTTACCATCCAAACCCTGCACCCCGAAGCCGGTAAAACCAATAAAGTTATTTCGCTGGAAAAGTACGAAATCATCAAAGCGGCTATATTAGAAATCCTGAAGGAAGGCGACCTAAGCCATACGCAGCTCATGGAGGCGCTCTATCAACGGGTGAACAGTAATTTTAAGGGAAATACCTACTGGTACGGCGAAACGGTTAAACTGGATTTGGAGGCAAGGGGGCTGATACGGCGGAGTAAGGGGAAGCCACCAATCTATAGCCTTGTTTAAATATTACTTAAATAAAACCCAAACTCACTGGTTTGTTTTATGGTAATTTTACCGGGTAAAAAACCTCGCTTGCATTCCTTGCCGGATGCCTCCCGGCGGAAGGCTGTGCCGGTAGCCATCATGTAACCCCTCACCATATATGATCACCAGTTATAGCAAGGCCTTTTCACAACAAGGTATATGATAACTATCATTACCCCTTGTGATTGATATCACGGGTTGAACCTCGCGGGCTGGGTAGTTTTGTTAATTCGGCAAGCAACAGCACGCGTAATATGCTAAGTATTTCATAGGAAAACATAGGCTTTTTCAACCCAAAACCATTAAAGCAATGTGCCACCGGTTTTATTATCAACAACTCAAGGCAGTTTCGAAGCAATGAAGAAAGTAACAATGGACCTGGGCATTAAGCAACTTCGGCTGCTGAAAATGATCGAAGTTTCAAACGACCATGCCATATTGTTATTGGACGAAACAGGCCATGTAGAAACGTGGAATAACGGGGCAGAACGCATCAAAGGCTACAAAGCCGACGAGATCATCGGGCAAGATTTTTCGGTGTTTTACACCGAGGAAGACCGGAAAGCCGGGCTGCCACAGGCAATCCTGGCCGAAGCAAGGTCGGCAGGTTCGGTTTATAATGAAACCTGGCGGGTAAGAAAGGATGGCACGGCCTTTTGGGGTTCGGTAACGGTGATGGCCATGTACAACGATAAAGGCGACGTGATAGGCTTCGGCAAAATTACGCGCGACCTTACAGAGCGAAGACTGATGGAGACCAGCATAAGGCGCCATGCGGAGGAACTTGAGCTTAAGAATAAAGAAATAGAACAATTTGTATATATCGCCTCGCACGACCTACAAGAACCCCTGTTAACCGTTAGCAATTTCGTAGAACTGTTTCAAGCTGAATACGCCGGCCGGTTAGACGATAACGCCGTTTTGTATTTAAATTTTATGCTCACCGCTACCGAGCGGATGAAAAGCCTGATTAAAAGCCTGCTCGATTACTCGCGGTTGGGTACTATCAAAAAGTTGGAAGAAATTGATTGCAATAAGTTGGTAAAAGACGTGCTTGATGATCTTTCGGTAACCATTGGTAAGGCCGGTGCGCAGATCAGCTTCGACAAATTGCCAGTAGTTAGCGCCTACCTTACCGAGCTAAGGCAGCTATTTCAAAACCTCATCAGCAATGCGGTAAAATTCAGGCGGAAAAATATGCTACCCAAAATTGCAATATCCGCTACCAGGGAAACGGATTGCTGGCGCTTTTCTGTAAGCGATAATGGTATCGGCATCGACCCCAAATTCAAAGAAAAAGTATTCCTGATATTTCAGCGCCTGCACGGGCGCGACGAATTTGAAGGCAATGGCATTGGGTTGGCCTATTGCAAAAAAATTGTAGACCTGCACGGTGGCCAAATAACTTTCGAAAATAACTCAGGGGCAGGAAGCACCTTTATTTTTACCCTGCCTTTTAAAACTCCAACACGGTAACATGAAAAAATATAAAGGCCTCGACGGCATATTATTGATCGACGACGATTTAGCCACCAACTTTATCCATACCAAAATAATAGAAAGGGCGTCCGTTGGAGCCACTGTAAAAGCCATCACCAATGTAAGTGAAGCACTGGATTTTTTAACTTTTTCGGGTGCCTATCAAAATACGCCAGAGATTCCGCGCCCGGGGCTTATTTTGCTTGATATCAATATGCCGGGCTTAAACGGCTGGGATTTTATGAATGCCTACCACCAACTGGATGAATCGATGAAAGCAAAGGCCGTGGTAGTGATGGTATCTACCTCCCTAAACCCGGACGATAAAAACAGGGCATTGATTGATAAAGAGATCGTAACCTTCATTACTAAACCCATCCGCCCCGAAAACCTAACAGAGGTTGTGGAACAATATTTTGAAGCGAGCGCGGATGCGGGGTGAATTAATATAATTGCCTTAGGCGCGTAACAAGCGACGGACTTTTTTTATCCTTGCATTGATAGAAGGGATGTTTTCGGTCGCTAATTTTGATAATAGGCCGTCCAAATATTTTGAGGATAAGGCATGTCTGACAGTTAACTCATAAAGGGCTTGGATAGCGTTCACTCTAACTATCCGCGAATTGGAATTATCCAATGCCCAGCCCGCCAGTATACCCCAGGCTTTTTGTGCCTCATCGCCGTCAATGGGAAGGCGGGGCATCAATAATGCTAAATGCCATTTCAGTTCTTTATTCACCGAAATTGCACACAATTCAAAGATTTTATTTTTATGCCGATTAAGGAATTGTGGATGGGAGACGGTTATTTTCTCAACGGCATCCGCCGCACGCATAGCAATAAGCCGGTTGCGATGCGCTAAAAGATTGAAAAGCTCATCAAATTTGCTTTGCGTTTTGATATGCGCGGCCAGCCAATCACTGTTCCCGATCGATCTGAGATCGCCTCCCGATAGAAACTCCTCTGCCATTACCATCGCTATAACTGTTACTAAATTTGATGTTGCGTTTCGTTCTTTTAAATAAGCAGTTGTAATCCTATAAATCTACAGTTGAGGCCTGTTTAAATGAATGATGCACATCACATAGTTATACACTCGGTGCAAAAACTATCAAAAAAGTAAATATTTACTAAAATAATTAGCAAATATACGCGTCAGTTTGTACCTTCGGGTATAATTACCCCTTATGGAAAATGTTAAAGAAACAGAACAACTACAGCAATACCTTGCCGAGGCGGTAGAAATGCTGGATGACCTGAAACCAAAACTGGCCCTGTTCGAAAAGCAGCGCTACTTCCGCTTTAAAGCCGCGTTGGATAATTACTGCAAATTAAATACGGGTTTGCACAACTCACTGGAGCAGGCAGGCGTGGTAGACGCGGGTTAGGCCAGCGTACTTTACACGCTGCTTAATTTCCATGCGTTTATGTTAAAATATCATTGACGGCAATAGGTACCATTGCTGTAATTTAGAGGCTCATAAAACCACGCCCTTGAAACACTTTATTACCCGCTGCCGCCTGTGCTTTAAAGCACTCTTTATACTTACACTATTACTATGCACTTTTGCCGCCAACCGCACTTTTGCCCAGGCGGAGGTAGAGCCATGGGGCAATATAACCGGAATACGCAATAAGGGGCAGCTCTACGGTTTCGAAAGCAGCCTGCGGGTGATCAGCGCCAATGGAAAAAAGATAGCGGCAACAGCTAAGGAAAAGCAGTCGCCCAAATACAGTCGACGGGGAGAGGATCAAATTGTAGTCACCCGTATCGACAGCTTGTTTTTCATCCAAACAGTTAGCGAGGCGGGTGCCGGCAAAATAAAGATGAACGTGCAGGTGACTGCTAAAAAAGATACCGCGCTTAAGGGTGTTTTCTTCTGCATCACCCTGCCTAAGGGCGAGTACAGCGCAAGCACGCTGCTGTTATCGGGCGCCAAGGACGATTCGCTTAAGCAAACTGCCCCCATCTTTGCCAATACCTTTGTAAACGTGCGCGTAAAAGCGGTAGAGTTTGTGGCGGCTACCCGCAAGCTGAAAGTGAGCTTTGATGGGTCGGAACGTATAATTGTTTGCCGCGATTCGCTGGGCAACCTGCAATTGTATGTGCCATTGGCCACAGATGTGGTACACAGGGGCGATGTGGTAGAGAAAACATTCAACATAAAAGCAAGCGGCGATATAGATGCGCAACCCGTTAACCTAACCGTTAATACCGCACAACCGGGTCGCGAATTTGCAGGGCTTGGAGGCAATTTCCGCCTGCAAAACCCAAAGACCGATCCGCAGGTGATCGACTATAGCCTGCAGAACCTCCGCGTGGCATGGGGCAGGGTAGAGATGCCCTGGCGCTTTTGGCAACCCGAAAAGGATGCAGACCCTATTGCCGGGGCGAATAACGGCAAACTAAACCCCTTTGTGCTTAAATCGATGCAGATGGCGCACCGGCTGGATAGTATGGGTATCCCCGTGATACTTTCGGCATGGTCGGCGCCGAACTG
>CBFGNE010000156.1:0-7371 GCA_965649995.1 uncultured Mucilaginibacter sp. | reverse complement strand
GGCACATCCAAACCAAACTCTTCCAATTTAAGGAAGAACGTACGCTGGTCCGCCATGCCGTGAAGCTGATTGGTTTCCAGTACGAAAACCAGGCTTTTATCCACCGGCAATAAACCGAATGCTTCGGTTTCCAAATCTGCATTGCTTATCCTCACCAGGTTTAAGGCTGATGTACGGTTGGCGTCCGCAGCAATATATTCCTGCAAAGTAAATACCGGGTGGCAAAGGGTTTTGTTGGCGAGTTTTTGCCAGGTGGCATAATTATAAAGCTGTTTTAAGTTGCCGGGTAAAGTAAACGATGGCAAACTATCGCCCATGTAAACAAAATCTACCGATTGCTCGGCCATGTTGTATTTATCCAGCAGTGGCGAATACAAGTAACCCGCGGCATTCAGTATAGCGGGGTCTTTTAAGTTGGCCTGCGAAATATCCACAACAACTCTTGGCACCATATGCCCGCCGATAAAGGCATTAGCCTCATAGGTTTCGCGTTTTTTGTATTCGTAGGGATTGTGTAGAGTCACCCTGGGAGCCTCCAAAGGTGAGAGGGTATTTAATCCGCTATCTTGATTCTTGATTCTTGATTCTTGACTCCTTTTCAAATATCTGTTCACCAGCGCAATGGCAACGGGTGCTTCTGCCTCCGGTTCTTCGGTAAGGGATACGCGTACGGTGTCGCCAAGCCCATCTTCCAATAAAGTACCAATGCCTACGGCAGATTTTATACGCCCGTCTTCGCCGTCGCCGGCCTCGGTTACTCCCAGGTGCAGCGGGTAGTTCATGCCTTCGGCCACCATGGTTTGTACCAGCAGGCGATAAGCCTGTACCATTACCTGCGGGTTGCTGCTTTTCATAGATACCACGAGGTTATAATAACCCAGTGTTTCGCACATGCGCATGAACTCCATGGCGCTCTCTACCATACCCTGCGGCGTATCGCCGTAGCGGCTCATGATGCGGTCGCTTAATGAGCCGTGGTTGGTGCCGATGCGCATGGCAGTGCCGTATTCCTTACATATCTTTACCAGCGGTGTAAATTTCTGGAAGATGCGCTCCAGTTCGCCACGATATTGGGCATCGGTATAGTCTATCTGGTCAAATTTTTTTTTATCGGCATAGTTGCCTGGGTTTACGCGCACCTTTTCTACTATGCGTGCAGCCACCTCTGCGGCGTTGGGCGTAAAATGGATATCTGCAACCAGCGGCACAGTATAACCACGCTGGCGCAGCTGTTTTTTAATCTCCGCAAGATTGTTAGCCTCTTTAATGCTGGGCGCGGTGATACGTACATACTCGCAGCCTGCATCAACCATGCGGATGCTTTGCTCTACGGTACCAAGGGTGTCCATGGTATCGGTAGTAGTCATGCTTTGGATGCGGATAGGGTTATTGCCACCCATGGGCACATCGCCGATGAAAACCTCGCGCGTAACAAAACGGGAGTATTCGGTTAACGAATTACAGTAACGGCCTTGCAGCATTTTCACAGCATCAGCATTCATTTGCAGGGGTGGAATTAATAAGCTGCAAAAATACGGATTTTGTTGGAAGGTTGGAGTTGTGATTGTTGGGTTGTATATACATCAACTATCACATTTTACTTTTCCCCACCTGCTTTATCACCGCAATCAAATCTTCCCCGCCAAACTCAGCCTGCGCCGCCTCGTAAGTTTTTAAGGCGGCCTCGCCCAATGGGGTGGATAAACCTATACCCTGTGCCAGCTTTAAGTCCTTTACGATATTGTTTAATGAAAATGCAGCACTATAATTATCGCTCAAAATGGCATCACCTTTTATTTTCATAAAGGGGTTTGCTAAAGCGCCGTTAATAAGCAGGCTGAGCAAAATCTCAGGCGCAATACCATTTTGTTTGGCCAATAAAACGGCCTCGGCCAGTCCCTGTGCATGGATACTTAGCAACGTATTTATGGCCAGCTTGGCTACGTTGCCGGCACCGACATCGCCAATAAGCGCTGCACTTTTACCCATCGCTTCCAACACCGGCTTAACTTGTTCAAAAGCCGCAGTATCGCCTCCAGCCATAATAACCAGTTGTGCTGTTTCCGCCTGTTTAACGCTGCCCGATACCGGGGCATCCAAATATTGATTGCCCTGTTGGGCACAAAGCGCAGCCATTTCTTTACTGATGGCAGGCGATACGGTGCTCATGTTGATGATAACCTTGCCAATAGTGCCTGCGCTTAACAAACCGCTTTCTCCCTTAAAAATATCGTTGATGGCCTTATCATCGGTTATCATTATGATCACCACATCCGTTTGTTTTATTAATTCTGCCGGGGTTGCCGCAGTATTTGCGCCTTGTTCTTTAAATGAAATTTCCTTATCCTTATTCCTGTTATAAACGGTTACCTGGTAACCCGCCTTTATTAATTGCTGCGACATGGGCGTACCCATTAACCCCAATCCTATCCAGCCTATGTGTTGTTTCTCCATAAAACAAATATCTGCTTATCCGCTGAAATTATTAAGTATTTTAGCCCCGGTAAATCCCCCCAAATGAAAAAAAGACTGCTTTCGCTTTTTGCCTTCGCTATATTGCTCGGTTGTAAGGGTAAGCCTAATCAGCCTGCAAATGATCCCGTTTCCACCAAACCCGCAGCGCCGGTTTCCCTGTTGAAAAAATTCGCGCCAATATACCAGGGTGTTTGGGTGAAGAGCGATTACATCGACAAGATAAAACAAACGCACTCGGTTTTGGCGGCGGTTGACCTGGTAACCGGCATCACCGGCATGCAAATAGATAGCAACGCCGTCAGCGGCGATAGCCTTAAAGTTGCGGTGGGTTGGGATAACCAAAACCCAGGTAGTGTTGTGCTTAAAAATAAACCTGTAAAAAACCCCCAGTCCTTAAAATTTGGTGAGGACGAACTGGGTTACTCCATTACCAATGACGATACTACATTAATCCTGTACCAGATTTATAATAACCAGTTATTTAAAACCAGGTACAACCGAATCTATAAAGTCAATCCAGATAAAAACGTTAGCGATGGCGTTAGCTACGCCATTAACAAAGCCCTGATTGCCGGCGGTTACCTGCTTACCTATGGACCGAAAAAAGTGGCAAGGGTGAGCTTTACCGTCGATGGGCAGGTAAGCGGGCTAGGCGGATTTAAAAAGTATTTTGTGGAGAACGACTTGAAGCCCGGACCGCTAAATAATCTCGACCTGATCATCTTCGATGAGTTCAGCAGCAAAAAGGCAACCTATTCCTACCTGTTTAAGGGCGATACGCTGGAGTTGTATGAGGTGAAACCTAATGCAAAAGCTACGCAAATGGTTTTAGGGCCGCTGAAGTATGCCCTAATCCGCAAGTAATTCGTCACATACATTTTCTTCGAAAAAAATTCTCACCAACATTTTGATAAAGCGTTTCAAGTAGGTTTCATTGAAGAAAACATTGCTCCAGCTATCAAAACGCTGCGCTTGTACGCCCAGGTAAAAAAAGTAAAGGCTTACACCTAAAACGGGCAGCAAACGCTTTTCTTCGGCGCTGATGAGCGCAACCGATTCGTATCCCTCCAAAAAGCTCTTTTTTTTCCGTTCGCGCTCGGTTACATCCCTTTCGGTACTGTGGATCTGTAGAATATTATAAGCGATGTCATAAGCAAGCCAGCCATTTCCGCAGAAGTCGAAATCAAAAATAGTCGCCTGGCCCTCTTTGGTGATATTCATATTGTCGAACCAGATATCGAGATGCACCGCCCCTTTTCGCATTTGCTTTTCATCGGCTTTGGCTATCTCATTCAGCAAATATTTCTGTGCCGAGAGCAGCCAGTTCATTTCAGTGGAACCGGCAGAAAGGAACTGACCGAGGTACTCAAAGGGGTCCTGAAGCACCACCTTCGGCGTGTAGTTAACCCTTTGCAGTTGCAGGCCCTGCGTTAAGCTGTGGATGCGGGCCATGGTTTCCCCAATTTTGTAATGCTGTTCTACAGATAAATTAAGGTATTTCTCACCTTCAGCAAAAGAAAACATTACGCCTAAGCGCATACCCTCGGGCGCGGCAATTTGCTGCATGTAGCTATTGCCGGCATCCTTTAGAGGATAAGAAACCGAAACACCACCATCGCGAAGTAAATTGAGCAACCTGATCTCTTCGTTAATTTCCGTTTCGCTGCGCCACTCTAAACTGTACACTCTAAACACTCGCTTATCATCACCATCACTCACTAAGTAGCTATGATTGATACCTGTTTTTAAGAGCTTGCAACTGGTGTTTGCAGAAAGGCCATACCTTTCCCGAAGGAATATTGCCAAATGGCTTGCCGATAGAATAGAACTGATAACCGGGAAAAGAGGCATGAAATAAAATTTGGGGTTGCAAAGAAACAAAAAACGCCATTGTTTAGAGCATAGCGTTAAAATATTGTTAGCGTTTATATTGCTTTATCATTTCAAATTTACATCACTCCTCCAGCGCTTTTATTGCCTGCCCGTAATCGTTAATCAGCTCTGGCGCGCGGTCGTAGGCCCAACCGTGGTAGCCGTCACGCATCAGGATGAGTGTTTCGCGCGCGTTGGCATCAGTACGGGAACCGGGCTTAAGTAAAATGGCCGCTATTTCATCCTCCAGTTTATCAATGCGGGCTTGCTGTTCGTAAATATTGGTCAGTTTTTCTACCAACGAAAAATCAACCCGCGTTATAATGCCTTTGCTCTGCGCTACCTGCCATGCCACTTTACTCAGGTCGCGGTACAAAACACCGTCGGGTGCAATATTTTTAAAGTGTAGTTCGCCATCGTGTATTACCTGGCGTAAAAATTCGGGATGCCTTAATGCCGAATCGATATTCTTTAAAACCTTTGTTTGATAGGTATATTGCTCTTGTTCATCTTGTTTGTTTTTTACTATTTCATTTTTGAGGTTAAGCAGCATTTCGGCAGTTTCTTGCTTTTCGTGGAAATAGTTTACCAACTCGGTAAGCGCTAATGC
Organism: uncultured Mucilaginibacter sp.; assembly: GCA_965649995.1. Taxonomy (GTDB): domain Bacteria; phylum Bacteroidota; class Bacteroidia; order Sphingobacteriales; family Sphingobacteriaceae; genus Mucilaginibacter. Next base: position 2,414 of record CBFGNE010000156.1, on the reverse strand, counting down.
TACCAAAACACTGAATACGATCATGACCGATTCGCGCAGGTAATCCTTCCAGTCCTTTTTGCTGAATACTTCTATTGGGGCAGGCCCTTGTGGTTGTTGTGCGGGCGGGCGGGGTGTTTTCATTGGCAATTGTTTAGGCTAAAAATAATTAACCAAAGCTGTAAAACAAAACATCCCCTTGCGGGGATGTAGATATTATTAAACTGCGTCTGATAACGAGCTAAACGTAAAGTCCCTTATCTTCATCGGCGGTATCAGATAGCTGCGGTAGCTTTCTACACTGATGCTGCGCTCCTGTTTGCCCAATGCCTCGAGGTTGTTCAGCATAATTACCGGGCTTTCGTTAAACCTGAAGTTTTTTACCGGGAACTTGATCTTGCCGTTCTCGATGTAAAATGTACCATCGCGGGTGAGCCCGGTTAGCAGCAGCGATTGCGGATCAACCATACGGATATACCACAGCCGCGAAACTAATATGCCGCGCTCTGTGCTTTTGATGAGTTCTTCCAAAGTGGCATCGCCGCCTTCCATAATAATATTGCTTGGGCCCGGTATTGGAGCCACCCCCTTTTTTTGCGCCCAAAAACGGGAGTACGATAAGTTTTTCACCACGCCTTTATCTATCCACATTGTTTTCTCGCGTGGCAGGCCATCGCTACCCCAGGTTGGGCCGGGCAGGTCTGGATTAAAAGGGTCCGAATAGATGGTTACTTTGGGGTCCATCAATTGCTCACCCAAACGGGTACCGCCACCTTTTTTACTTAAAAAGCTGCGCCCTTCTTCGGCGCTGCGCGCATCAAAACGGAACATATTCTCCAGCATATAAGTTGCTGCAACGGGCTCCAGTATCACGGTATATTTCCCCGGCTCAAGGGCTTTTGCACCAATAGAGGCATTGGCTTTCATAGTTGCTACGCGGGTTGCCGAGGCTGTATCCAGCTTGCTTACATCTGTAAAGCCGCGGGCTGCATAGCCTGATGTAGTACCTGCATCGTTACGGGTGGTTACCGAAAAATAAACATCGGTACTTTTGCTATAGGCAAATAAGCCTTTAGAATTCATTACCGCACTAAAACTGTTCGAGTTATTTAAAAAGCCTGCCGCGTTTAGCTTAGCTTCTTTGGTTATTGCCAGGCTTTTGCCCACCATTTCGGCGCGGCTCTCGGGTGTCATAGCGGCAGTGTTGGCGTTATAGGTTATCGCTTCTTTAAATTCCGATTGGCCAAGCATCGGCATGTACTCCGAATTTTCCGGTGCAAACTGTGCCAGTTCTTCCGAGCGGCGTACCACACGCTCTAAAGCGGCATCATCGAATTCATTGATAGAGGCCGAGCCTGCTTTTTTGCCGTATACAGAGGTAACCGATAAACTGACGCTGCTAATATCGCCTGCGGTTGAAACGGCGTTTAGCGCGTAGCGCACGTTACCCTCGTCGCCACCGCCGAGGCTTGCCTCGCACTCATCGGCTTTGGAATAGCTAAGCACTTTCTTTAATAAAGCCTGTGCCTGTTCTTTTGTATATATAGCCATGTTTTTACCCGATCTTTCTTTTTGTGTTGATTACATTAACCCCATTAAACCTTGTTGTGGATGAGCCGTGAGATACCGCACTGCTTTGCCCCGGCTGCCCCTTGCCATCGTTAAACGAGCCGCCAAGGCGGTAGTCGCTTTCGTCGCAAACCTGGGCGCAGCTGTTCCAAAACTCCTGTGTATTGGCCTGGTAAGCAACATCGTTTAGCATACCTACTATTTTGCCTTCTTTTATCTCATAGAACAACTGCCCGCCGAACTGGAAGTTATAACGCTGCTGATCGATAGAGAAAGAACCGTTGCCGATGATGTAAACGCCTTTCTCTACATTTTTGATCATCTCATCCACGCTTAGTTTTTCTTTTCCCGGCTGTAACGACACATTTGGCATGCGCTGGAACTGTACATCCTGCCAGCTTTGCGCGTAGCAGCAACCCTGCGATTCTTTTAAGCCGATGATATGCGCCTGATCGCGGATGGCCTGGTAATTTACCAGCACACCATTTTTGATGATATCCCATTTTTTGGTACCCACGCCCTCATCGTCATAACCAACAGCGCCTAATGAGCCAACCTGCAGCTTATCGCCAACAACATTCACTTTATCGCTGCCGAACTTAAAGTTTCCGGCTTTCCATTTGTCTAAGGTTAAAAAACTGGTACCGGCGTAATTAGCCTCGTAACCAAGTACGCGGTCGAGCTCTGTTGGGTGTCCAACCGATTCGTGTATGGTTAACCATAGATGGGTTGGATCCAGCACCAGGTCGTACTTACCGGGGTCTACCGATTTTGCTGCAAGCTTTTCACCTGCCTGTTTTGTGGCAAACTTGATATCTTCCAGCATATCGTAGCGGTTTTTATACCGCGGGGTGATCCCTCCAATG